>NZ_JBNFXM010000155.1:0-200 GCF_049943995.1 Lysinibacillus sp. VIII_CA | reverse complement strand
ATGGTGGAGGATGACGGGCTCGAACCGCCGACCCTCTGCTTGTAAGGCAGATGCTCTCCCAGCTGAGCTAATCCTCCTGGGTATTATGCCTAGCGACGTCCTACTCTCACAGGGGGAAGCCCCCAACTACCATCGGCGCTAAAGAGCTTAACTTCCGTGTTCGGTATGGGAACGGGTGTGACCTCTTTGCCATCATCACT
>NZ_JBNFXM010000154.1:0-201 GCF_049943995.1 Lysinibacillus sp. VIII_CA | reverse complement strand
TTTGGTTGCGGGGGCCGGATTTGAACCAACGACCTTCGGGTTATGAGCCCGACGAGCTACCACTGCTCCACCCCGCGATAATCATATTGTCTTTTCGAGTTTTTAAAGCACCATTCATTCATAGAAACTGGAGGAGGTAGAGGGATTCGAACCCCCGCGCGGTGTTACCCGCCTGTCGGTTTTCAAGACCGATCCCTTCAG
>NZ_JBNFXM010000153.1:0-202 GCF_049943995.1 Lysinibacillus sp. VIII_CA | reverse complement strand
TTGGAGGATTTCTTGGAGCTCTTCCCTTTCGATCCTCCGCTCTTTCCTTTTTTCGCTCCACTTGGGGAGCCTACTTTCGGAATCATCCCCAGTAAGCTTCCTGCTAATCCTAATAGACCCATTAGGCATCACCCCCACCAACAGGGATCATCCCCATCATGTCTAGGGCGGAATCGAGGTCTGCTTCTTCTTCCTGTGAAGC
>NZ_JBNFXM010000152.1:0-207 GCF_049943995.1 Lysinibacillus sp. VIII_CA | reverse complement strand
AACTCGGGAAGATAGCCGAGGAAAAGATTGTGGTTGGTTATTGCCGTGTCAGCTCCAAGAAGCAGCAAGCAGATTTGAAGCGACAGGTTCAGAACATGAAGACGTATCTGTTGGCGCAAGGAAAGCCTTTTAAAATCGTTGTTCTTTACAAGGATAGGCTTGTCCGATTCGGCTACGAACTCATCAAAAACATTTGCGACAAGAACA
>NZ_JBNFXM010000151.1:0-207 GCF_049943995.1 Lysinibacillus sp. VIII_CA | reverse complement strand
ATAAGGCACTTCTTGTTCAATTTTGAACAGGAAGTGCCTTATTTCTGTCTCACTGGATCTTCTGTTGCCATATCCAAATGACATATCATACTTTGAGCGCTCTACTAGGTCGACGTCTGATACATCATTAATCGCTTTTAATAATAAGTACTTAAACATGCGAATTGGAGGAATGGTATTACGTCCATTATCTAAACAATATTTTGT
>NZ_JBNFXM010000150.1:0-208 GCF_049943995.1 Lysinibacillus sp. VIII_CA | reverse complement strand
GTCCCGTGGTGTAGCGGTTAACATGCCTGCCTGTCACGCAGGAGATCGCCGGTTCGATCCCGGTCGGGACCGCCATTATTTATTGATAGACGTGATAAGCAAAGAGTGAGCAAGCTTAGCATGGACGAAATGGGTCAGTAGCTCAGTTGGTAGAGCATTAGATTGAAGCTCTAAGTGTCGGCGGTTCGATTCCGTCCTGACCCACCAT
>NZ_JBNFXM010000149.1:0-214 GCF_049943995.1 Lysinibacillus sp. VIII_CA | reverse complement strand
GAATACTAATCGATCGAGGACTTAACCAAAAAGTTTGAAGCATTCAATGAACCGTTTATCCAGTTTTGAAAGAATAAAATTATTATAATATACTTGTAATTTTGATAAAATATGTTATAATAAGTATTGTCTTTCAAATAGTCTAGTGATGATGGCAAAGAGGTCACACCCGTTCCCATACCGAACACGGAAGTTAAGCTCTTTAGCGCCGATG
>NZ_JBNFXM010000148.1:0-220 GCF_049943995.1 Lysinibacillus sp. VIII_CA | reverse complement strand
CCAAAAACGTACTGAATAAACGTCATTTTAAAGAGAACAACAGGATCAATACTAGGACGCCCATTAGGTGAATAGAGCTGTTCGACTAAAGGATAGATAAATGAAAAATCAATAGCAGCCTCTAGTTTTCGCACTAAATGATCGTTGGGAACTAATGGATCAATCGTTAACATTTCTAATTGTTCTCGTTCATTGGATGGATTCTTCGTCATCATCGTTT
>NZ_JBNFXM010000147.1:0-220 GCF_049943995.1 Lysinibacillus sp. VIII_CA | reverse complement strand
GGCCCCTTGGTCAAGTGGTTAAGACACCGCCCTTTCACGGCGGTAACACGGGTTCGAATCCCGTAGGGGTCACCATTTAAAATGCATCGTCATGATGTACAGGCTTTAAAAAGAAAATAAACTGTGATATAACACCTGTTTCTATGGAGGATTAGCTCAGCTGGGAGAGCATCTGCCTTACAAGCAGAGGGTCGGCGGTTCGAGCCCGTCATCCTCCACC
>NZ_JBNFXM010000146.1:0-220 GCF_049943995.1 Lysinibacillus sp. VIII_CA | reverse complement strand
ACCATCGGCGCTAAAGAGCTTAACTTCCGTGTTCGGTATGGGAACGGGTGTGACCTCTTTGCCATCATCACTAGACTTATTCAAAAGACAAGATTTATTATAACATATGTAGTTATAAAATGCAAGTTTTTTTAAAAACTTTCTTATTCTTTCAAAACTGGATAAACGGTTCATTGAATGCTTCAAACTTTTTGGTTAAGTCCTCGATCGATTAGTATTC
>NZ_JBNFXM010000145.1:0-229 GCF_049943995.1 Lysinibacillus sp. VIII_CA | reverse complement strand
CCCATGCGCTTCATCATCGCTCTCTACGAGATCGACCGCGCCTATGGTGGGCCTGAAGAAGGTGCCTGGTGGTACGATACCGGCGAACTGGCTCGATTGCTGGCGCTCGCGCCCACCGAGACCCGCGCCGTCCAGCTTGCCGATCGCGCCAATCGCCTGCTCGAGCGGTTACAGCGCCACCGCCGCCGCGTCGATTCCGTCCTCTACGACGGTGGGCGCTATGCCGCCA
>NZ_JBNFXM010000144.1:0-229 GCF_049943995.1 Lysinibacillus sp. VIII_CA | reverse complement strand
CCTCATAGTCCTTGGACGCATGCTGGCCGGCGATCGCCCAGCCGGTGCCGATCAGCCATTTGCCGATGTCTTCACCGCCCACCGTGCAGTTGGCGGCGAGGCGCTCGGAATTCTCGCGATGTTCGGCCTGGCAGGTCACGGACTGGGTCCCGAGATGCTTGGCGAGCTCGTCGCGCGCGGTGGCCCCGCAAGCGAAGCGGGCGCCCGATGCATCGAGGCACACCTGCTC
>NZ_JBNFXM010000143.1:0-231 GCF_049943995.1 Lysinibacillus sp. VIII_CA | reverse complement strand
CATTAATGCCCTGGCCGAGAACAAAAACGGCTTTCAGATCTTGGGCCTTGAGGTATTCGCCGATTTGTTTTCCGGTTTCTTGGCAATGATCAGCTCCCGTCAATTTAATCGAAGTCGATTTCATGTGGGCGGAATTAAAGTGGGCGGCCGTCACAACCGTGCTATTGTCACTCACGCCTTTGTTTGAAATTTCGCCCGCTGTCGTGCAGCCAATGACCGTTGCCTTCGGGA
>NZ_JBNFXM010000142.1:0-233 GCF_049943995.1 Lysinibacillus sp. VIII_CA | reverse complement strand
CATAATTACTGGAGCAGCTCTGGAAATTAAAGATTGTACATTTGCTATGAAATTACTTATTTGAGCATGTACATCTTGAACGAAACTTATGATGTTAGCTTTTTGTTCAGGGGAAAATCCTAATTTATCTAAGAAATTACTAGCTGCACCCCAATCTCCAGATACAAGAGCTTTCATAGTTTCTATACCATATTGCACTGCGGCTGTAGTTTCCTTTATAAACTGAATTGAAT
>NZ_JBNFXM010000141.1:0-234 GCF_049943995.1 Lysinibacillus sp. VIII_CA | reverse complement strand
CTCTTGATCCTTGATCCGGCCATGCAAAACGTCCATCTCAGTTTTCACTTGGCTCTCGATTTGCTTGTAGATCCACCACCCCTCGTCGGAAAAGTCGCGACGCGAGAGCCAGTAGCAATAAGCAGGACCTCCAAGAAAAAGCGCAAATGATTGCGCGTGGGAGTGCCATCACTTTTCTTTTGCAAGAATAGCCTTCATCACACGAGAGATACTGTTGGTTGTGCTTTTCAAAGC
>NZ_JBNFXM010000140.1:0-234 GCF_049943995.1 Lysinibacillus sp. VIII_CA | reverse complement strand
AGCAGCTCCGGCGCCAGCGAGCGCAGGCGCTGCAGGTCTTCGGTCATGGTGGTGGCGAAGGCACGGAATTCCTGGCCCAGGGTCATCGGCACGGCGTCCTGCAGCTGGGTGCGGCCCATCTTCAGTACGTGGTCGAATTCCTTGCCTTTGGCGGCGAATGCCTGGATCAGGCTTTCGAGGCTGGCCAGCAGGGCGTCGTGACCCAGCAGCAGGCCCAGGCGAATGGCCGTCGGG
>NZ_JBNFXM010000139.1:0-236 GCF_049943995.1 Lysinibacillus sp. VIII_CA | reverse complement strand
CCAAACTCCTTACAGAAAAACTCATAGCAAGCTTTAAAATAATCATCTGTTTTTTGCTCGCCCCATTTTGTAGCTTGTTCTTGAGGAACCGTCAAAATATTGGAGTACATCACAACCGAATTTTTCTGTACTCTCGAACCAGCCTCTTTTAATTCGTCTACTCGCTGCTTTACTCTCTGATACAAATTTTTATCTGACTCTACTAAGTCATAATTATTTTTTGTACGCTCCAGATC
>NZ_JBNFXM010000138.1:0-238 GCF_049943995.1 Lysinibacillus sp. VIII_CA | reverse complement strand
AGCCTGAATAGTTAGCAGAAAAACCGAAAGGCTTTGCCCCTGTGCGGATGACACGTCAATTCGCGCGACTGCTGGCTCCATGACTTCAAAGTAAAATACATAAGATTGAGCCGCGGGAATTAAGTGAGTCGAGCTTTCTATAATTTGGTTTCCGAACCAGCTGAAATCTTGCTGCGCCCGTGCCTTCGACCATAGATGACTTGAGAGAATGATCGAAAGTAGGAGAACAATGCTATTC
>NZ_JBNFXM010000137.1:0-241 GCF_049943995.1 Lysinibacillus sp. VIII_CA | reverse complement strand
CACACCATCATAAATTAAAGTGTCTCCCCATAATTCGACACCGTGTTTATATTGACTAAGCCACTCTGTAACCGCCTTCTTAACAAATTCCCTATCCCCTCTAACAACAGTCATACTGCCTATCTCTTTTATAAAACGTTCATCTTCCGCCACGTCTTTAAGCATCAAGTTTTGGATCACCTGTTTGTCTATCCACTCATCTACTTGGCTCTTGTCGTAGTCTGTAAACTCACAGTATAGC
>NZ_JBNFXM010000136.1:0-242 GCF_049943995.1 Lysinibacillus sp. VIII_CA | reverse complement strand
ATGATGCCGAGTTCGGCAATGCCGATATAATCGGTTGGCAGGAACGCGCCGAAGCCGAGGAACACCGCCCCCGCCGCCAGCGCCAGCGGTGCGCTGAGTGCCACCGCCGCGCGTTGCAGCGCGGAACCCGTCTCGGCCCCGTCGAGCCGCTCGGCATTGAAGCGCACCGCGATCTGGATGCCGAAATCGACGCCCAATCCGACGAACAGCGGAATGAAGGCGACGGAGATGAGGTTGAGCGC
>NZ_JBNFXM010000135.1:0-242 GCF_049943995.1 Lysinibacillus sp. VIII_CA | reverse complement strand
GGTTCATATTGCTTTGCCTGTAATTCCTGCATTTTCGCAGATGCTTTCCAATGAATGGAGCGGAAAGATTCACGTTCGTACCGTTTCACACCGATAATAGATGTTTCATCATTGTAAAAAGAAAAATTTGTTCGATAAGATCCATTTAAAAGTTGCTGAAGTTCTTGCAAACCTGCTACTTCTTTAGGTGATGGATACACAATAATTTCAGTTCTTAATTTATCAAATACAGGTAAATGTAC
>NZ_JBNFXM010000134.1:0-243 GCF_049943995.1 Lysinibacillus sp. VIII_CA | reverse complement strand
AGATCTGGCTCGGTTAGTTGAACGTGCCCTTTCATTGGCTGATGCCTTTACAGTTCGCTCAGATTTAGAGCGAGCCGCCCAAGTCTTAAGTGAGGCGAAAGAGCGCATCGGCTTCAACAAAGAGATCGACCGACGCTTGAAGCTTCTCACCAAACGTCTTGAATCAGACTTTATGACCGCAACAACTGAAGCCGCACCCGCGCAAGAACCGACACCAACTGCACCGGTCGTAAGGTCGCAAGC
>NZ_JBNFXM010000133.1:0-243 GCF_049943995.1 Lysinibacillus sp. VIII_CA | reverse complement strand
ACCTTGAACACCCTGCCCGCTCTGGTCCACGAAGTGCTGATCGAAACCGGTCTGTCACCGGCGCGCCTTGAGCTTGAGATCACCGAGAGCGCGCTGATCCACGACTTCCAGGCGGCGCTCGACACCCTACGCAGATTGAAGGCGCTCGGCGTGCGCATCGCCATGGACGATTTCGGCACCGGCTATTCGTCCTTGTCGACGCTGCACTCCTTCCCCTTCGACAAGATCAAGATCGACAAGAGC
>NZ_JBNFXM010000132.1:0-244 GCF_049943995.1 Lysinibacillus sp. VIII_CA | reverse complement strand
CCTTGAAGCGATATAAAAATACCGTGGCAACAACATATGCTACCGAGGTAAAAAAACAAGTAACACTCTCTCGTTTACGCAAATTTGAATCTGTTACTCATATGCTTTTAGAACCTCAAAAAGTTCCACTTGAAATGTATAACAATCAACTGGATATTATTTACAAAGAATTAGCGCCTCATATGCGCCGTTTTGCAGATTTAAAAAAGAAAGTATTAGGGCTCGATCAAATGCTGTTCTGCGA
>NZ_JBNFXM010000131.1:0-247 GCF_049943995.1 Lysinibacillus sp. VIII_CA | reverse complement strand
ACCTGGCTGATCTCACTCGGCGATTCGCGGCTGATCCGCGTACTTGTCTATTTGGAACTGTGTCGCTGTGGCAGGGGGTCGATATTCCTGGCGACACTTGCCGTCTGGTTGTTATTGATCGGATTCCGTTTCCACGTCCTGATGACCCGCTCATGGCAGCCCGGAGTAAGGCTGTTGAGGACGCTGGTGGCAATGGATTTATGACGGTGTCGGCTGGCCATGCCGCGCTCTTGTTGGCCCAGGGGGC
>NZ_JBNFXM010000130.1:0-247 GCF_049943995.1 Lysinibacillus sp. VIII_CA | reverse complement strand
GGCGGTCCCGACCGGGATCGAACCGGCGATCTCCTGCGTGACAGGCAGGCATGTTAACCGCTACACCACGGGACCAAAATGGTGGAGGATGACGGGCTCGAACCGCCGACCCCCTGCTTGTAAGGCAGGTGCTCTCCCAACTGAGCTAATCCTCCATAAAAAATAAGCGAAGCGACGTCCTACTCTCACAGGGGGAAGCCCCCAACTACCATCGGCGCTAAAGAGCTTAACTTCCGTGTTCGGTATG
>NZ_JBNFXM010000129.1:0-248 GCF_049943995.1 Lysinibacillus sp. VIII_CA | reverse complement strand
ATGCAGTGCTGCATTTAAACCACTTGCGATTACATTTGCCATATCTTCTATGAAGGCATCCACTTCTTTCGGAGTCACCATTAAATTATGACCTAGAGGCGATAACACTTCATAAATTAATTTTCTCTTCTCTTCATCTTCCAGTGTACCTACAGCACCTAAAAACATATTTCGGCTCTTTTCATCCGGCATATCTTCTTCTGTTAATTTTTTCTTTTCTCCAAATGTAAAACCAGCCGGTAACAAAG
>NZ_JBNFXM010000128.1:0-249 GCF_049943995.1 Lysinibacillus sp. VIII_CA | reverse complement strand
ACCAAGCTCTAGATTTTATGATTTCCGAAAACGAAAAGAGCGCCATTCTGAATTCCAATTGATTCGCGGGTTGCTTTTTCGCTTCGGGCGTCGCAACCTTCGGGCCACATGGCTGATCTCGTCTCAAAAAAAAGTTTGCTAGTACAAAAGTATGGCGGCAGTAGCCTCGCCAAGCCTGAGCATATTCAAGCCGTCGCGCGGCGTGTAGCCGAACTTCATCGCTCGGGTCGCGGCCTCATAGTCGTTGTC
>NZ_JBNFXM010000127.1:0-251 GCF_049943995.1 Lysinibacillus sp. VIII_CA | reverse complement strand
ACTTTAGTTAGTTTCATTTCTTTTTCGCGTTGTATTACGTTATCGAATAGTGAGATTTGTTCTTCGCCTTCATTGATTAAGTTAGTTAAAGAAACATTGATGGTTCTAATGGGTTCCCCAGTATAAAACTCGTGTAAAAAATATGTACAAATCTTATAAATATCCATTGTTAAATTGGTTGGTCGGTTCATAGTGTGAGTTTTTCTGAAACCGCCAGCGTAATTTTTGCTGTAACCAATAGAAAAATGGAT
>NZ_JBNFXM010000126.1:0-251 GCF_049943995.1 Lysinibacillus sp. VIII_CA | reverse complement strand
GCGCGATCTCCTGGCTGGAAATGACCGAGATGGGCGATGCCTGCTGGAGCTCCGGGCGAGCAATGCGCGACCCGGTGACGACAATATCGACCGGGGCGTCGGCAGCGATCGCCTGATCCGTATTCGCCGCCGTCTCGGAACTTGTGCTTTGAGCTTGGGCGAACGCGGGCGTGACCACCGCCAAAGTGGTAGAAAGAAGTTTTGCAATGAGGGTGATGCGCATGGGCAAATCCAGAAAGATCGGGTTGAAC
>NZ_JBNFXM010000125.1:0-251 GCF_049943995.1 Lysinibacillus sp. VIII_CA | reverse complement strand
ATCTATACCAACTCTACCTTCTGATATACCATTTTTAATTTCACCATTTTCTTTATTAATTTTCATTGGTGGTTTCCCATCTAAAACTAATTGAACATAAAATTTATATTTTCCACGTATTAATTTACGAACAATACGACAATATTTAATTTTATTACATAACGCCATTTGAGCATATTCATCATTCGTTTTAATAATTACAGGGATAGATAATCCGCTCCATATTAATTTGTTATCATTAAATCTAATAC
>NZ_JBNFXM010000124.1:0-253 GCF_049943995.1 Lysinibacillus sp. VIII_CA | reverse complement strand
GCCATGGGCATCTCCCGGGTCAGAGCACTTCGGAGGCGAAGTCCGCCAGGCGCGAGCGCTCGCCGCGGGCCAGCGTGACGTGGCCGCTGTGGGCCCAGCCCTTGAAGCGGTCCACCGCAAACGTGAGGCCCGAGCTGCCCTCGGTCAGGTAGGGCGTGTCGATCTGGGCGAGGTTGCCCAGGCAGACGATCTTGGTGCCCGGGCCGGCGCGGGTGATCAGGGTCTTCATCTGCTTGGGCGTGAGGTTCTGCGC
>NZ_JBNFXM010000123.1:0-253 GCF_049943995.1 Lysinibacillus sp. VIII_CA | reverse complement strand
CTAAAGAACAAAATGTAAAAATCGCAGAAATTATGATTCAATGTGAAATGGAAACAAGAAGTATTTCACGTGAAGAAGTAATCGCTGGTATGGAAAAGAACTTAGTCGTGATGGAGCAAGCGGTAGAACGTGGTATTCGCGGTGTGAAATCACCAACTGGTTTAACTGGCGGAGATGCTGTAAAAGTTCAGGCGTATATGAAGAGCGGAAAAGGCTTATCTGGAGATACGATTTTGGACGCGGTGAGTAAAGC
>NZ_JBNFXM010000122.1:0-254 GCF_049943995.1 Lysinibacillus sp. VIII_CA | reverse complement strand
CCTCGCTCCAGATCACGTCACGGTCGGGCGGGGAGTCCGACAGCATGAACCAGCGCGCCGTGTCGGCGCCGTAGGTGGCGATGATGTCGTCCGGGTCGACGGTGTTGCGCTTCGATTTCGACATCTTCTCGCTCGGGCCGATCTCGACGGTTTCGCCGTTCGACATCAGCACGGCGCGGCGGGCGTCGCCGTCGATCTCGATCCGGACCTCGGCCGGCGCGGCAAAGCTGCCGTCGGCCGTGCGGTAGGTCTCG
>NZ_JBNFXM010000121.1:0-254 GCF_049943995.1 Lysinibacillus sp. VIII_CA | reverse complement strand
ACCATAATTGGCCTGAAATAACAAAAGAATGAGTACATAGGAGATCAACGCCTATTCCGCTCTTTGACTAGCCACTCAGATTAACGGCCCTCGTCCAAACAGCAAACTCCTGATGCAGCCAGCGCACGAAGTTAAGTATCCAATCCGGGCTACCATACGTTACACTTGTAACTTCTTAATATAGAACTATCGCTGCCTAACTCAGCCTGATAATCGAAATGTCAAAGCATAAGGATCAATACACAGGAACAGGC
>NZ_JBNFXM010000120.1:0-254 GCF_049943995.1 Lysinibacillus sp. VIII_CA | reverse complement strand
TGCGGAAGTAGTTCAGTGGTAGAACACCACCTTGCCAAGGTGGGGGTCGCGAGTTCGAACCTCGTCTTCCGCTCCAAATGTGCCGGGGTGGCGGAACTGGCAGACGCACAGGACTTAAAATCCTGCGGTAGGTGACTACCGTACCGGTTCGATTCCGGTCCTCGGCACCATTTTATATGCGCCCGTAGCTCAATTGGATAGAGCGTCTGACTACGGATCAGAAGGTTATGGGTTCGACTCCTGTCGGGCGCGCC
>NZ_JBNFXM010000119.1:0-255 GCF_049943995.1 Lysinibacillus sp. VIII_CA | reverse complement strand
GGCATGTGCTTTTCGAACGAGCCGATGATCGTGGTGCCCGATCGCTTTGGCATTCGGCTCGAAGATCATTTCCATGTGACCGCGACCGGCGCGGAGTGGTTCACGCAACCCCAACCTTCCCTCGATCGCCCCTTCGCCGCTTAAGCGCGCCGAGGGGCATGTCGGCTCAGGTGAGGCGAGTCAGCTTAACCGCAGCGGGCGAAGGGCCGCGCACCGCAAGCGGGATCGCACCGCCAGCCTCGGTGAGGATTGCAC
>NZ_JBNFXM010000118.1:0-261 GCF_049943995.1 Lysinibacillus sp. VIII_CA | reverse complement strand
ATCACAAGTCTCTGTTACGTTTTTAAAATATTGCAAGTTCTCCTTCGCTTCAGCTTCATTAAATAAATTGAGTTGCTTCATTATTTCAGTAGCAAATTCAACGTACGCAGACCCTACCGCTGTTATTATTTTTCCATCAACAGTTACATCTTTGTTTTGTTTATATTCCCATTCATGTAAATGCGCTAATTGTTTTTCATCTGATGTTAATGATGTTGAGAATTTCTTCTTATTCAGCACTCCTGCTGCATGTAGTAAAGA
>NZ_JBNFXM010000117.1:0-261 GCF_049943995.1 Lysinibacillus sp. VIII_CA | reverse complement strand
CATCTAATGATTTACTTATCGTTTCTAAACTTTCAAAAAGATTATTTTGTTCATTTAATAATGTTTTAATTCCATTTGCAGCATCTTTTGCATTTTTATCAATATCTGAAAGGAACTTAGCAAAGTCTTTAGAATACAAATTCACATTTGGAATGATATCTTTGAGTTTCTGAATCTCAATATTATACAATTTCTGTTTTTCTTTAGCACTAATATTTTTGCTTTCAATTTCAGATACGGCTCGACCAAAGTTAGCTAATC
>NZ_JBNFXM010000116.1:0-266 GCF_049943995.1 Lysinibacillus sp. VIII_CA | reverse complement strand
CACCTGGACTCTGGATCGCATCGACCGACTTATCCCAGCCTCGGCATGGCGCGAACTCGGCTGGACCGAAGACAACGATGACTGACAAGACGACCGAGCTGCGTGCACCGCTGCCGCAGAGACACTTCGCAGGAGACAACGATGTTGAACAACGGCCCCTACCTCTTAGGCATCGACTATGGCACCGAGTCGTGCCGAGTCGCGATCTTTGACCTTGTGGGACGTCCGCTTACTTTCGCGGCAACCCCGTACAAGACCACTCACCC
>NZ_JBNFXM010000115.1:0-267 GCF_049943995.1 Lysinibacillus sp. VIII_CA | reverse complement strand
GTATGGGGCAGAAAGGAAAATATTTGCTCATTGTGCGATGGGAAACTTTAGAAGACCACACAATAGGATTTCGTCAATCTGAACAATATCAAGAGTGGAAAGCATTATTGCATCACTTTTATGATCCATTTCCAACAGTTGAACACTATGAGCGTGTGGAGTTATCACAAAACTGAACTTGACTGTCTATTAATACTTGAAAAGTAACTTCCAATAACGAAAAGTATGTAAATAAGCTAATGGTGGTTCTGGTAAAGGGTTTATAAC
>NZ_JBNFXM010000114.1:0-268 GCF_049943995.1 Lysinibacillus sp. VIII_CA | reverse complement strand
GTATTTCCTGACCATAACGCCGCCCTTGCAGGATCACGAGCAGAAGCCCGCGCGCATTCTCGGCAAACAGCGCTTCGAGGTGTTCGTTGCCCAGATCGGTCGGCGACTGGCTTCGGACCGCGGTCTCGTCATGGACGTGCTGGAGTCGATCGCCAACCACTGGCCGGACCTGTTTGCCACGGCGACCGACGATATGACCGAGAAACCATTCGTTGCGAAGGAGGGGCAAGGCGCCGCCATTGTCAGCTTCAAACCCAATGGCCAAGAC
>NZ_JBNFXM010000113.1:0-268 GCF_049943995.1 Lysinibacillus sp. VIII_CA | reverse complement strand
GCATTGCAGCGGGCAGCGATGGGTCAGCTCGGCCAGCACGGCGAGCGGAATGCCGAAGGTTTCCGCGACCGAGGCCGGCTTCTCGTGCGTGCCCGGTTTGGTCGATGCCGTTTCAGCAATCAAATCCGTCATGATGCCGAGCGCTCCCGCGCCTCGACCAGGAACCCCTTGTCCGCCAGATCCTGCAGCATGGCGATGACGTCGCGGCTGATCTCGGCACGATCGGTCGCGTATTTCTCGGCCAACTGCCCGACCAGCTGCTCGACGC
>NZ_JBNFXM010000112.1:0-269 GCF_049943995.1 Lysinibacillus sp. VIII_CA | reverse complement strand
GTCTAAGATCCTGGAAAAGGATGTGCACCTGTTCCTGTTCGTGAAGGTGCGCGAAGGCTGGGAGGACGACCCGGAACGCTATCGCGAGCAAGGCCTCGCCTTCCCGAAGGATTGACCATGACAGACCGGCCGACGACCAACCTGGTGATCCGACCCGACGATCTCTCCGGCCAGGCGACCCGCGACCTGATCGCCCGGCATCTCAAAGGCATGTACGAGACCTCGCCGCCCGAGAGCGTCCACGCCTTCGACATCGACAAGCTCAAGGA
>NZ_JBNFXM010000111.1:0-270 GCF_049943995.1 Lysinibacillus sp. VIII_CA | reverse complement strand
ATTCAGGAAACAAAGAGATATTTTGATTTGCACATTCTTCCTGATTTTGCATACGAACTTTCAAAACTCTGTAACAAAATAACTCTTTTGCAACTTCTCTCTGTATCTCTTTATAATCCTCCTTGCTGATTTCTGGAAAGAATGCTAATTGTTCCATGAAAGAATCCCCCTATTTTGAATTTTGATTTTTACATTCATATCAGGTACGTGAAATTTTACTATCTCTTTGTTGTATAAGGAAACCATGCATAGCGAGAAGCTCCCACCACC
>NZ_JBNFXM010000110.1:0-270 GCF_049943995.1 Lysinibacillus sp. VIII_CA | reverse complement strand
GGAGAGGAAAATGTAGATGGTAACGATGGAGCTTGAGACGGTGGTGGTGACGTTGGAGCATCTTCCGCATCATCTGGTCTATAATCTTCTTGTTCCATATCTCTCACTTCATTTGTAGATTCATATCCGTAGTTTTGTGGATTATAATACATCGCTTGATCATATGGATAATATTGTTGGTTATACATGTTAACAAATCACCTTCTTTTCATTCAGTACCTTTAACATTCATATGTGATATGCCCTCTAAAGGAAGCTTATGTTATTGCC
>NZ_JBNFXM010000109.1:0-272 GCF_049943995.1 Lysinibacillus sp. VIII_CA | reverse complement strand
CCTAACTTCGGTTCCTTATTGCTTACTGTTTTTTCTGCTTGTAATGCACCATCTTTATATTGAGGCTGAATAGTGACATTCGGTTGCTCTGGTGGATTTATTGTATCTTTCACAACCGCCGTATTCACAATTTCCTCGCCTACTTTAGCTTTTTCTTTCACTTTTACTTTAAAGATAATACTTCTTTCTTTCGTATCCACAATTTCTGGATACTCTGCAAGGACGATTCCGTTTTTCACTTTCACATGCAACGGTTTCGGATTCTCTCCCTC
>NZ_JBNFXM010000108.1:0-274 GCF_049943995.1 Lysinibacillus sp. VIII_CA | reverse complement strand
GTGCTGAGCTCGGCGATGGCGGAGAGCGTGCGCGACGGCCGGCGCGGCGCCGCGAGGTCAGCGGACGGCATCGGGCCGCCGCGCCGCCAGCTCGGCATAGCGCTGGCGGATCTCGGCGCTGCCGTAGGCGCGCTCGAGCCGCCGCAGGGTGAAATGCCCCTGCGCGATGCGCTGGAAATGGTCCATGAAGATGACGTTGACCGTGGCGCCGCCGACCGCGCCGAGAATCGGCACCGCGCCGGCGGCGACCTTGTCGGAGACCACGAGGCCGAAC
>NZ_JBNFXM010000107.1:0-276 GCF_049943995.1 Lysinibacillus sp. VIII_CA | reverse complement strand
ACTCTCGACAGTTGATGTGAATATATACCAGCTAGGATATGAAGCTGCAAAAGCTTTAGTTGATAAAGTAGAGAATGCGGAGTCTACTGCAAAGTGTATTATTATTCCGCATAAATTACTGAAGCGTCAAACTTGCGATCATTATGCAACAAAAAGCTAAGAGTTTAACTCTTAGCTTTTTGTTGTAGAAAGGCTTCTAAACGGTCACAGCCTTCTTTTAATGTTTCAATACTATATGCATAAGACAAGCGAAGGTATCCTTCACCATATTCAGAG
>NZ_JBNFXM010000106.1:0-276 GCF_049943995.1 Lysinibacillus sp. VIII_CA | reverse complement strand
GCAGAAGCCTTTGCAGTATCGACCGTCATCGGTGTCTGTGAGGGCTGCTTTGGTGAGCCTGGTGCACTGTCTTGTGTTGGGCTCATGCCGGCCATCTCAGCGTCCGAGACACTTTGCCTTACAGGTCGCGAGACCGGGGCAGAGTTTGTGAATGCCGATTCGTTCTCGACCAGCTCGTCACCCTTGTGAGTGTGCCTGTAGCGAGGAGGCGCCTCCTTTTGGTCAATTGTCGCATGGCGATCAGCTTCCGCCTTGATAGCCGCGCGCTCTTGCACC
>NZ_JBNFXM010000105.1:0-276 GCF_049943995.1 Lysinibacillus sp. VIII_CA | reverse complement strand
CTTCTCAGCCTTGCCGCCCCGAGTGTCCTGACGGGCCTCGGCCAGTTGACGCTGCGACTCCTCGCGCATCTCAGCCAGGTCCTGCTGGTTCATACCGCCCATCCGCAGGAATCCAAATACCACCACGGCAATGAACACCGATACCCATGGCGACCACCCCAACACTAACGGGATGGTGATAAGAGCAACCATGTCGAGCCCGCGAATAAGGTTAAACATCAACCCGGGAGGCATTGCGCCAGCCTGAGTTGCGACCATCGGCGAGGAGTAATCAGC
>NZ_JBNFXM010000104.1:0-276 GCF_049943995.1 Lysinibacillus sp. VIII_CA | reverse complement strand
CCAATAAAACAGACTCTTCAAGTATAAGAACTCTTTGAAGCCGCCTGCCACGTCCAAGTAGCTAGTTTCTTTAAATTCATGGCAGCAAGTAGTAGGTATCGCCTGCATGGACAATTTTTCAGACCTCTAGGGTGTCCATCGCATACCATGCTTTTCCTTTGTATCGGCAAAGACATGCTCAATCGTTTCTTTACGCTTTTATAAATTTGTTTGATGTCATAGGAATGGCGTAAATGTTCAGCTTCCTCCACATACAGTTCCCCAATATGGCGTTGA
>NZ_JBNFXM010000103.1:0-287 GCF_049943995.1 Lysinibacillus sp. VIII_CA | reverse complement strand
GCGGGTGTAGTTTAATGGTAAAACCTCAGCCTTCCAAGCTGATGTCGTGAGTTCGATTCTCATCACCCGCTCCAAAAAAAGCATTGACAACCTCTTGGTTGTTTGATAAGATTAAATAGTTGTCTGATTTGACAATGCTATGAACCTTGAAAACTGAACAAGCAAAACGTAATCAATAAAGTTTTAAGTAGCTAGCCTAGCTAGTGAACAAAACAAAATTTTGGACATCAAAATGATGCCAGCAAAACAATTTGAGCTAATCAAATTTCTTTTATGGAGAGTTTGAT
>NZ_JBNFXM010000102.1:0-287 GCF_049943995.1 Lysinibacillus sp. VIII_CA | reverse complement strand
GCTCCTTCATTTACTCGATTGCTTCCTAGAACTGCTCGTGTCTGAAAACCTTATCATGTTATTAAGCCTATAAAAAAACTTAAAAAATAAATGTGTTTGTTACAATTTCAATGTCGTTTTATCCAGTTTTCAAAGAACAAGTTTTGAAGTATTTCATTCAGAAAGAATGAACCTTCAAAACTGAACGCAAAACGTAATCTTACAAACCCTAGGTTTGTATTCCGAAAATATCCTTAGAAAGGAGGTGATCCAGCCGCACCTTCCGATACGGCTACCTTGTTACGACT
>NZ_JBNFXM010000101.1:0-288 GCF_049943995.1 Lysinibacillus sp. VIII_CA | reverse complement strand
GAATACTAATCGATCGAGGACTTAACCAAAAAGTTTGAAGCATTCAATGAACCGTTTATCCAGTTTTGAAAGAATAATTTCTTTTATAAAGGGTTTCAAGATACGAGTAGTTCGAGGAAGCAATGGAGAGAGGGAAGGAGCGTACTCAAGTACGTGACTGACTGAACGACAGAAGCTGACGAAGAAATGCGATGTATATTGAAAGCCGAACATAGTCTAGTGATGATGGCAAAGAGGTCACACCCGTTCCCATACCGAACACGGAAGTTAAGCTCTTTAGCGCCGATG
>NZ_JBNFXM010000100.1:0-297 GCF_049943995.1 Lysinibacillus sp. VIII_CA | reverse complement strand
AACTCGGGAAGATAGCCGAGGAAAAGATTGTGGTTGGTTATTGCCGTGTCAGCTCCAAGAAGCAGCAAGCAGATTTGGAGCGACAGGTTCAGAACATGAAGACGTATCTGTTGGCGCAAGGAAAGCCTTTTAAAATCGTGACTGATATCGGAAGTGGTATCCATTACAACAAGAAAGGCTTAAATGAAGTGATTGATTTGGTAATGGATAAGAAAGTCTCTAAAATCGTTGTTCTTTACAAGGATAGGCTTGTCCGATTCGGCTACGAACTCATCAAAAACATTTGCGACAAGAACA
>NZ_JBNFXM010000099.1:0-311 GCF_049943995.1 Lysinibacillus sp. VIII_CA | reverse complement strand
CACAAATCAAAGGATTCGATTTATATTGGCGATATCCTTCCTTCGTCGTTGTCGCATACTTCAATATCTGCCCTTGTTTCAAAGGTAACAATAATAATGCCCGTCATATATACTCATGCTTTCGGAAGAATCCATCTTTCATTTTAGGACGTGTATATGGAAGAACAGGCAACATTTGATTCTGTAACAAATAAATATATAGTCTACATGGAGAATTTACTTTTCAATACCCTTTGTAGATGGAGTACTTTATGTAGAAGTTGATGGGAACGAAGGGCGGCGACTCCTGCGGGAAAAGCGGGAAAGTCGAG
>NZ_JBNFXM010000098.1:0-315 GCF_049943995.1 Lysinibacillus sp. VIII_CA | reverse complement strand
AAATAAGACACTTAAAACAAAGCCATACATTCCAAAAAAGGAGGCAATTAGTAATGTTGCGACTCTTATTAAAAATATATTGCCTAGTAAATTTTGATTAATTAATGTATAGCTAGATATAACGGTAAGTGCCCCAATTACTAATGTTGATGGTGATGTAAATCCTGCTCTTATAGCAGCTTCTCCAACTATTAAGCCTCCTAAAACTGCAATAGTTTGACCTATAGCTTTAGGTAAGCGTATTCCCGCTTCTCGAAAAAGGTCAAAAAATATGAGCATAATAAGAATTTCGAACGAAGAGGAAACAGGTAGTCC
>NZ_JBNFXM010000097.1:0-330 GCF_049943995.1 Lysinibacillus sp. VIII_CA | reverse complement strand
CCAAAAATTGAATGATACGTGTATGGCACTGCCACCATACTCTTCTATACAGGAACGGTTTTATCAGCAAGTGTATAGAACACCCAAAACAATTGCAATTTCTACTGAGGATAGTTCATATACCTATGAAGAGGTAAATCATTATTCTAATCAAATTGCTCATTATTTGATTGAAAAAGGAATGCAACCCAATGATGTAACTGCTATTTTCTTAGATCGAAGCTTTGAAAGTATTGTATGTATGTTAGGCGTACTCAAAGCTGGTTGTACCTATGTGCCAATTGATATTAAATATCCGTCAGATCGTGTATCGTATATCTTTAACGACAG
>NZ_JBNFXM010000096.1:0-334 GCF_049943995.1 Lysinibacillus sp. VIII_CA | reverse complement strand
GAAAAGGTACTACCAGTGGTGAAAAAAGCTGCGCAAGCAACCAAGAAACCAACGAATAGTTCAAGTACAAAGGCAAAAACTGCGTCAGTGGATAAAAACAGGATAACAAGTGAAGCCGAACTAAAAGCCCTATTAGATGAGCACAGAAAAACGAGAGTGATCGGCAGTGATGGTGAACCAATCACAACACTTGCAGATAAACGCAAGGTCTTAAGTGCAGAATCAACTGTCACTCCAGATGGCCTATATCCTTATGTGATGCTAGGCTCCAAAATGTCATATGCTCTGTTTATTGAGGATTATCTCAAAGTGTCTGATGCAAATGCGCCAATTA
>NZ_JBNFXM010000095.1:0-338 GCF_049943995.1 Lysinibacillus sp. VIII_CA | reverse complement strand
GGAGCTACTGGCGTGACTGGAACTACCGGCTCTACTGGGATTGCTGGGGTTACTGGAACTACCGGCGCTACTGGCGTTACTGGTGCCACTGGTAATATCGGACCTACCGGGGCCACTGGCGCTGCTGGGATTGCTGGCGTTACTGGCGCTACCGGCTCTACTGGCGCTACCGGCTCTACTGGCGCTACTGGCGCTACTGGTGATATCGGACCTACTGGGGCTACTGGAGTTACTGGTGTAACAGGAGCTACTGGCGTGACTGGAGCTACTGGCGTGACTGGAACTACCGGCTCTACTGGGATTGCTGGGGTTACTGGAACTACCGGCGCTACTGGCGT
>NZ_JBNFXM010000094.1:0-342 GCF_049943995.1 Lysinibacillus sp. VIII_CA | reverse complement strand
CGCAGGAGTCGCCGCCCTTCGTTCCCATCAACTTCTACATAAAGTACTCCATCTACATAGGGTGTTGAAAAGTAAATGCTCCATGCAGACCATTTATTTATGATTCCACGCATGTGAAAGCGAGTGTGAATAAACGGAAGGATGATAAAAAGGTTGTGCGAAAAGAAACACGGGCTTATGAAGAAAAACTTCCATTAGAGTTAAATATGGATCGTGAAGAACACGGAAAAAAGCCCCTTCCCCTGGAGAAGTTTGAAAAGGAAGAATGGAAAGAAACAAAGGGCAGATATTGAAGTATGCGACAACGACGAAGGAAGGATATCGCCAATATAAATCGAATCC
>NZ_JBNFXM010000093.1:0-345 GCF_049943995.1 Lysinibacillus sp. VIII_CA | reverse complement strand
GAGTAATAGAAAGCAGATGGTTATCTAGACATATAAACCGTCTGTTTTTTGTCTTGTATTTCGAAACTTTTGCGAAATTCTGTTATAATTAATAGTGTTACATACATAATGGTAGTGCAGGAGGCGCAGTCTTATGATTAATCAAGAACGTTTAGTAAATGAATTTATGGAATTAGTACAAGTAGATTCTGAAACGAAATTTGAAGCAGAAATTTGCAAAGTATTAACAAAGAAATTTACAGATTTAGGTGTAGAAGTATTTGAAGATGACACAATGGCTGTTACTGGGCATGGTGCAGGTAACTTAATTTGTACATTACCAGCAACAAAAGATGGTGTTGATAC
>NZ_JBNFXM010000092.1:0-353 GCF_049943995.1 Lysinibacillus sp. VIII_CA | reverse complement strand
ATTCGAACCCCCGCGCGGTGTTACCCGCCTGTCGGTTTTCAAGACCGATCCCTTCAGCCAGACTTGGGTATACCTCCGTAACAATATATAAATGGTGGACCTTGCAGGACTCGAACCTGCGACCGGACGGTTATGAGCCGTCTGCTCTAACCAACTGAGCTAAAGGTCCTTTAAGATGGCGGCAGAGGGGATCGAACCCCCGACCTTACGGGTATGAACCGTACGCTCTAGCCAGCTGAGCTACGCCGCCAGGATCTTTATACTGGTTATTTTACTATGGTGGAGCCTAGCGGGATCGAACCGCTGACCTCCTGCGTGCAAGGCAGGCGCTCTCCCAGCTGAGCTAAGGCCCC
>NZ_JBNFXM010000091.1:0-358 GCF_049943995.1 Lysinibacillus sp. VIII_CA | reverse complement strand
TCTTTTTTCTCTAGTAAATCCGCAACGCGAGCTGCGTAATCTCGTGCTTGATCACAACGAATATCTGTAGGTTTAATATGGCATGCATTCTACTTTTGAGTAAAATGATTTCTTAGTCAATTTCATCGTAATAACGAGTCAGTGCACGCATCTGTTCATAATAATAATCTTGTATGTACGTTGTTTCGCGTTCCATTTTGAAATGTGTCTTCGCGAGTTCATGAGCATCACTGATATCGGTTTTATTGTGACGCATCGTTGCCATCTGTAAATTCGCTTCAAGTGGATTCATGCGGCAGTACGTATAGCCGTAATCTTTTAAAAACGCTTCGACAGGTTTTGAATAGATGCCTGTTGC
>NZ_JBNFXM010000090.1:0-358 GCF_049943995.1 Lysinibacillus sp. VIII_CA | reverse complement strand
TAGCGAAGTGGCTAAACGCGGCGGACTGTAAATCCGCTCCTTAGGGTTCGGCGGTTCGAATCCGTCCCCCTCCACCATTTTAGGGGCATAGTTCAACGGTAGAATAGAGGTCTCCAAAACCTTTGGTGTGGGTTCGATTCCTACTGCCCCTGCCAGGTATTGAGGTACTCGTTCATATATGGCTGTTATTATATAGTGGCGGTTGTGGCGAAGTGGTTAACGCATCGGATTGTGGTTCCGACATTCGTGGGTTCGATTCCCATCAGTCGCCCCATTTTAAAATTGGGGTATAGCCAAGCGGTAAGGCAACGGATTTTGATTCCGTCATGCCTAGGTTCGAATCCTAGTACCCCAGCCA
>NZ_JBNFXM010000089.1:0-373 GCF_049943995.1 Lysinibacillus sp. VIII_CA | reverse complement strand
GAGCGGAAGACGAGGTTCGAACTCGCGACCCCCACCTTGGCAAGGTGGTGTTCTACCACTGAACTACTTCCGCATGTGCATAAGTTTTTTTATCTGGCATATTGAAAAATGGTGCGGGTGAAGGGAGTCGAACCCCCACGCCTTGCGGCGCTAGATCCTAAGTCTAGTGCGTCTGCCAATTCCGCCACACCCGCTTAATATGGTTGGTACTTAAATGGTGAGCCATGAAGGACTCGAACCTTCGACCCTCTGATTAAAAGTCAGATGCTCTACCAACTGAGCTAATGGCTCAAAAAATGGTGCCGGCTATAGGAATCGAACCCACGACCTACTGATTACAAGTCAGTTGCTCTACCTGCTGAGCTAAACCGGC
>NZ_JBNFXM010000088.1:0-389 GCF_049943995.1 Lysinibacillus sp. VIII_CA | reverse complement strand
CGGGCGGGGTCGAGCTGCTTCCCTCGCTTCGCTCAGTCCAGGATCTCGACTTTCCCGCTTTTCCCGCAGGAGTCGCCACCCTTCGTTCCCATCAACTTCTACATAGGGTGTTGAAAAGTAAATGCTCCATGCAGACCATTTATTTATCGATTCCACGCATGTGAAAGCGAGTGCGAATAAACGGAAGTATGATAAAAAGGTTGTGCGAAAAGAAACACGGGCTTATGAAGAAAAACTTCCATTAGAGGTAAATATGGATCGTGAAGAACACGGAAAAAAGCCCTTTCCCCTGGAGAAGTTTGAAAAGGAAGTATGGAAAGAAACAAAGGGCAGATATTGAAGTATGCGACAACGACGAAGGAAGGATATCGCCAATATAAATCGAATCC
>NZ_JBNFXM010000087.1:0-392 GCF_049943995.1 Lysinibacillus sp. VIII_CA | reverse complement strand
CTTGCTCCAGTTAATAAAGCAGAAAAAATTTCCGAAACAGAGGAATCAAAACTGTGAGAGTAAAATTGAGATAACACATCTTGCTCTGTGATACAGAATGTTTTTGAACGCCATTCCACTAAATTGAGTACGCCAGCATGTCGGAGTAATGTACCTTTCGGATTCCCCGTCGATCCAGATGTATAAATCATATATGCTGTGTCATCCACTCTATTTTTACTTAAGATGTCTTTAATGGAAGACGATGCAAAAATATCTTCAATTAAAAACACTTGTTCATTATACGTTTGTATTTTCTTTTTTAAAGCTTTTTTAGTAAGAATTAGCTTTGCCTTACTGTCGTTAAAGATATACGATACACGATCTGACGGATATTTAATATCAATTGGCAC
>NZ_JBNFXM010000086.1:0-400 GCF_049943995.1 Lysinibacillus sp. VIII_CA | reverse complement strand
TTTAATTTGTAGTAATAGTCCACAAAATGATTCGGTTTTCCTTTAGCCATAAGCATGGCGCACACCATAAAATATAAAATCTTCCGTAAATGTTTATTTCCTCGTTTATTAATCCGGTCTCGATATTGCGTATTCCCAGACTGTTACCGCATAATATCAATGCCTGTGTAAGCGTTCAGTTGTTTCGCATTTTGAAAGCGGCGGTGTCACCAATCTCTCCAATTAATCGTCACGCCGTTGAATCGCCAATCCCAGGAATCGAACGAAATACTAGATATTCTTTCCGTCCTTCCGACAATTCCACCATCTGTTTCACAAGCGTATCTTTTTTCTCTAGTAAATCCGCAACGCGAGCTGCGTAATCTCGTGCTTGATCACAACGAATATCTGTAGGTTTAAT
>NZ_JBNFXM010000085.1:0-405 GCF_049943995.1 Lysinibacillus sp. VIII_CA | reverse complement strand
GGACATATACAAACTTTCTTTATTTCCAAAAATATATTGGATGGTCATTTGGATGAATTTTTTGATTTTTTTAGTAGGGATTATTTTCTACGTTATAATACTTTAGCTTTTGGATATGAAGAAGATGATATTAAAGAGATAATGAATGTACATGGTCTCTTTTACAAACCGCCAATATTAACATTTCCTTATGATCCAAATGAACAATTATTCTTTAATTCATTCATCTCAACCAGTACTATACAAGACATGATTAAAAGATATTATGAACCAGTTGGATCCATTATGGTTCCTACAATAAAAATTAGTGAAGATTATTGGATGGAGAATAATAAATCTAAAAATATTTTAAAAATAAGTGGTGCTTATTTTCTTTCACGTCAAAAATTCAATGGTTGGATAAAG
>NZ_JBNFXM010000084.1:0-406 GCF_049943995.1 Lysinibacillus sp. VIII_CA | reverse complement strand
ATCGCTTTTAATAATAAGTACTTAAACATGCGAATTGGAGGAATGGTATTACGTCCATTATCTAAACAATATTTTGTTTTTAGCTCTTCTAAAAAAAATGAAAATTCAACAAGTTCATTGATCTGGCGAAGCATGTTATCTTTTGGCACAACAATATCATAGATTGCCATGTATGGACTTAAATTAAGGGTTTCCTGATTTAAAATCATTGGGGCTCCACCTACATATTCATTCTTTTATTATAAAGGAAAGTGTGACTAAAATAATAGTATGATACATTGCGTTGTTTGCAGAAGCATCGCTCGACTCCTGCGGGAAAGCGAGACAGACGAGACCCCGCACGAAGCGAAGCGTAGGAGGAGACTCGGCGCTCGCCCGCGGAAAGCGAGCGGAATGCTTCGGAAAA
>NZ_JBNFXM010000083.1:0-407 GCF_049943995.1 Lysinibacillus sp. VIII_CA | reverse complement strand
ATCCTCCGCTCTTTCCTTTTTTCTTGCCACTTGGGGAGCCTACTTTTGGAATCATCCCCAGTAAGCTTCCTGCTAATACTAATAGACCCATTAGGCATCACCCCCACCAACAGGGATCATCCCCATCATGTCTAGGACGGAATCGAGGTCTGTGAGTAATTCTTAATTAAATCTAAAATCAATCCTTAGGGTATGTAAGTGACCTTCTGTTTCTCTAAAGTTTTTAAAATATAGATGAATGTATACATCGTCACTTTTCCGCATGTGTAGTTCATAGCTGTATGTTCCACTATAAATCTTTATTTTCACTTTATATTTCTGCACTCCGACCATATAAACACGTAAAAATGCTGAATGTGGTACATCCTTATAATCTATAACGAACTTATCTATCGAAACCTCTATTT
>NZ_JBNFXM010000082.1:0-410 GCF_049943995.1 Lysinibacillus sp. VIII_CA | reverse complement strand
GCCATCACTAATGACGCTAATGAGTTACCAATTACGTTAACAACTGTACGTCCCATGTCAAGGATACGGTCAATACCAGCAATAAATGCTAGTCCTTCTAATGGAATGCCAACAGTACCTAAAGTGGCTAGCAGTACGACGAAGGATACCCCCGGAACACCTGCAATCCCTTTCGAAGTAACCATCAATACAAGCATTAACGTAATTTGTTCACCAATGCTAAGGTGAATACCGTACATTTGCGCAATAAATAATGCTGCAATCGCTTGATATAGCGTTGATCCGTCTAAGTTAAAGGAGTAACCGGTAGGTATAACAAAGGATACAATATCCTTCGGAGCCCCTAATTTCTCCATTTTTAACATAATACGCGGTAATACAGCTTCAGAACTTGCGGTTGAGAATGCTAA
>NZ_JBNFXM010000081.1:0-415 GCF_049943995.1 Lysinibacillus sp. VIII_CA | reverse complement strand
GTATAGTTTGATACTAGTCCAAGACCTTTCATTAAACGACCAATTCGACGACGTGATACGTGTTTTGGCTCTGGTAATTTACTTAGTTCTTTCTTGATTATACGCGTACCATAATTGTTACGGCTTTCTTTGAAAATACGAGCAATCTCTTTGGAAATTTCTTTATCTTCAGTTTTTAGCGGACGTTTGGCACAAACATCGGCATGATAGTAATACGTACTTTTCGGAATATCAAGGACGTCACACATTGCTGATACTGAATATTTGTGAGCGTTATTTCGAATCACATCTATTTTCGTCCCATGATCAGCGCTGCTTGCTTTAAATTATCATTCTCCATCAGTAAACGTTGGTTTTCTTTGCGTAATCGAGCTAGTTCGTTATCTTCTTCAGAGCGATTATCTTTGGCAGCGAA
>NZ_JBNFXM010000080.1:0-455 GCF_049943995.1 Lysinibacillus sp. VIII_CA | reverse complement strand
TATGGCGACAGAGAACATTTTATCCGAGTCAATGTGAAATCAACTCAATACTTAATAGACATGAGTAAAGAAGCAAGTGCACGCTTTCATTATATTTCAACAATCAGTATTTCTGGACATGCCCCTCATGAAAATAAGAAAATCTTGTTTTATGAAAGGGACTTTGACAGGGGACAACAGCTAGATAATGTGTATGTAGAAAGTAAATTTTTAGCAGAAAAATTAGTAAGGAGAGCTATAAAAGAAGGTGTACCAGCCACAGTTTATCGCGTAGGAAACCTAGTAGGTCACACACTTGACGGGAGATTTCAAGAAAATATAGAAGAAAATGCTTTTTATCGTTTAATAAAAGCTATCTTATTACTACAAATGGCGCCGGACATTCGTACGTGTATCGATTTAGTACCAATTGATTTTGGGAGTAAAGCAATTGTACAACTTGTATGTACAAAGGA
>NZ_JBNFXM010000079.1:0-468 GCF_049943995.1 Lysinibacillus sp. VIII_CA | reverse complement strand
GCCAAGCAACAGGTAAAGGCCGCTGTCAAACAAACGAAGCAGGTAGTGAAGGAAAAGGTACTACCAGTGGTGAAAAAAGCTGCGCAAGCAACCACCAAGGCAGTGAAAAATGCTGTAAAACCTAAAAATCTATTGAATACGCTACAAGTAGGATTAGATCTTGTAGGATTAATCCCAGGTTTCGGCGAAATAGCGGATGGCGTGAATGGCATTATTTATCTGGCTAGAGGTGACAAGGTCAATGCGGCCCTTTCCTTTGGCGCGATGATTCCGTTTGCGGGCTGGGCGGCAACAGGCGGAAAATTAGTAAATAAAGGTGCCGGAGTAGTTAAGAGTGTCGCTGAAGGTGTTCAAAACGTGCTGAAAGGTCCAGTAGGAAGTGTAGTAGACCAAGTCAAAAAGCAAGTAGTGAACGTGAAAACCCAGATACAATCCAAAGTAGCCGAAGTCAAACAGCAACTGCGTCAG
>NZ_JBNFXM010000078.1:0-477 GCF_049943995.1 Lysinibacillus sp. VIII_CA | reverse complement strand
CACCAGTAGAGCCGGTAGCGCCAGTCACGCCAGCAATTCCAGCGGCCCCAGTAGCCCCAGTAGCCCCAGTAGGTCCGATATCACCAGTAGCGCCCGTAGCTCCAGTAACACCAATAGCCCCAGTAGCTCCAGTAGGTCCGATATCACCAGTAGCGCCAGTAGAGCCGGTTACCCCGGTTATCCCAGTAGCGCCAGTAACGCCAGTAACGCCGGTAGCACCAGTAGCGCCAGTAGAGCCGGTAGGTCCGATATCACCAGTAGCGCCAGTAGCCCCAGTAACGCCAGTAGAACCGGTAGCGCCAGTAGCGCCGGTAGGGCCAGCAATCCCAGTAGCTCCTGTTACACCAATAGCCCCAGTAGCGCCAGTAGCTCCTGTTACACCAGTAGCCCCAGTAGGTCCGATATCACCAGTAGAGCCGGTAGCGCCAGTCACGCCAGCAATTCCAGCGGCCCCAGTAGCCCCAGTAGCCCCAGTAG
>NZ_JBNFXM010000077.1:0-481 GCF_049943995.1 Lysinibacillus sp. VIII_CA | reverse complement strand
TCATCCTTGATGAAAACATGAATATTAAATTTTTTAATTGAATGTTCAGTAATGGAATTTAATTTATCTACAGTCCATGATTGGGGCTTGAAGCGATAAGCTTTTTCTGAAAAATTGAAGACATCAGAGTTTATTTCCAACCCTTTATTATAGGTACTTTGAAATTGTGATAAAATAATATTTTTAATTTCATTTTCAATTGTTTCTTTTCCAATATTTTTTGGATTTTCTCTGATTGAAGCTTTAATGTCTAAATTTATAATATATTTTGGAATTGAATTATCCACAATTTCTATATGATAATCTATAGTTTCAATAAACATTGAAACTGACTTATCCTTTATTAATAATTTCATGTTATTAAAATCCTTATTAAACCAATCCAGCCCTGAAAGTTCTTCTTCCTTTATCCAACCATTGAATTTTTGACGTGAAAGAAAATAAGCACCACTTATTTTTAAAATATTTTTAGATTTATTAT
>NZ_JBNFXM010000076.1:0-490 GCF_049943995.1 Lysinibacillus sp. VIII_CA | reverse complement strand
TTTTCTATATCATCGATTGCTCCCTGAATAGTTTCACCTTCTCCATGTCCAACAACAATTGGAGCAGGCTCAGATGCTATGCCAGGATCTGAGCCCGCAACATTGGTAAATCCGAAAGCTTGAAAATATAAATGATACATTTCATTAGAATAATCTATACCAAGAGCGGTAATATAAACTTCACTTTGAATCTCCTTGGTACCTAAACAGCCGCCTAGAATAAATAATAAAGGAAAAATTAATGTCATTTTGTATGGGGAATTATAATGGGACATATAAACTCCTTTCTGCTGAAAAACAGTCAGTCTTTTATTTTAATTCTAAAGGGCATTTTTAAAAAACCTTTAATAAGATCAGGTATACTTACTTTTGAAAATGTAGAAAGGTAAGGATGCCCGAAGCTTTCTAATGAAGAGATATATGTTAAGAAAAATAAGACACTTAAAACAAAGCCATACATTCCAAAAAAGGAGGCAATTAGTAATGTTGC
>NZ_JBNFXM010000075.1:0-519 GCF_049943995.1 Lysinibacillus sp. VIII_CA | reverse complement strand
ACCATTATTAACCAAATTTATATCAATCACATTATAGAATGCATTTGAAGTGTCTGCGACATCCCAAACGGCTAGAATAACGTGGTAGCCATTACGGTCCGTCGGCACGTTAATGGTATGAGTTAAATTAGTCGATGCAGCAGTGCCATTATGTGCTACAGTACCAATTGGCTCAAGGTCAGCACGGGTTAAAGGTTTGTTAGGATTCCAATCACGTTTTGTAATATAATAGTGCCATTTGCTTGTTAAATGTGGCGCAGTATATTTCCATGTAAAAGTATTGGGACCTCCCGTAATCGTATTCTTATACCAGCGATCTGCAGTTTGTTGATCAAGGATACCACCAAAAAGACCACCCGCAGATGCAATTTTTCCATCTAGAGGTCCACTTTGCGGAAATCCTTTAGGCGCCTCTAGACTCTGAGGCTCATACATGATGCTTCCACACATTAAGTTAAGTGCTCCATAATTTTGAGTACATAACGCTGCTCGGCTAGCTGGTTTTTCAACAAATCCATG
>NZ_JBNFXM010000074.1:0-531 GCF_049943995.1 Lysinibacillus sp. VIII_CA | reverse complement strand
CAAGACTCCCCCGTCATCGCGAGATGAGGGCCTTCGTCTCCTGCATGGCCTAGAGACCAATCTCGCGACCTCTCTCCAAACGCCTCAGGAGGCTTGACTCCCTTGAGTCCACCCAGTGAGCTCCAAGAGATACCCGTCGCGATTCGAGAGCAGAGCGGGGTTCTTTGCTTCCACTCGAGATGAATGCCTGTCTCCCCGGGTGCGTCTGGAATGCAACCCCGAGATCCCGGTCGCCCCTGGAGAGGAACACTGGCTTCTGGACACAAGCCTAGATGAGGTCTATTGGCCCTGCAGTCACTCGAGAGCAATCCCCAGCTTTCCTTCGCAACTCGAATGGAAGATTGGACTTGCCTGGGCCAACACAAGAGGCATCCTGAATTCCCCGTCGTAACTCGAGAATCCCGCCGTAACTCGAGAAAAACCACGTGGCTCCCCCGTCATCGCAAGATGAAGCCCTTTCCCGCTACAGCGTCTCGGGAGAAGTCCCACGGTAGGAACTGGAGGTCGAAAGGGCACTTGGCACCCTTGATG
>NZ_JBNFXM010000073.1:0-574 GCF_049943995.1 Lysinibacillus sp. VIII_CA | reverse complement strand
GCTCTATAATAAAGTAAGTAAAAGTAAAATAGCGAAGCAATTTAAAAAAGTAGTAAAAAGTGCTGTATTAGCAACTAAAAAAGCTTATAAACAAACTGTAAGTAAAACCAAGGAAGTTTATAAACAAACTGCAGCGAAAACAAAAGAGGTCTACCAGCAAACAAAACAAATCGTAAAAGAAGTTAAACAAACAACGAAGGAAATAGCCATTAAAACGAAATCAACTGCCAAAACGGTTGGGAAGGAAATCAAAAATCCAGTTGTTAAGTCATTCAATAGCTTCAAGGAAATTGGTAAAGATTTCAAAGACGGTTTAGATACTAGAAAAGATAAAGCACTTAACTCCCCATATGATTTTGCAAATTATCTTACACTAGGTGCAGTAGATGGCATTTGGTCGGGTGCAAAAAGTAGAAAAGATAAGATGTTCAATTCACCATCTGATTTTTTAAATTATGCAACATCAGGCTTGACGGACATGGTAAAAGGTTCGGTGAACCCGAAAGACCCACTATCGAAAGAGCATTGGTTAGATAGTTTTGGCGTAGCCACGTCAGTGTTGGGAGTTAAAGGG
>NZ_JBNFXM010000072.1:0-577 GCF_049943995.1 Lysinibacillus sp. VIII_CA | reverse complement strand
TGGACTGTAGATAAATTAAATTCCATTACTGAACATTCAATTAAAAAATTTAATATTCATGTTTTCATCAAGGATGAAGGAGCTAAAAAGTAAGCTCATCCTTCATCCTTGTTGGGCTCATATTCACCTTAAATTAATTAAGATTTCGAAATTTTACGCTTTTTTAGAGTCTGGAAGTTCTTGTCCATGTACAATTTGTCTTTCCTTTATGTGTTCTACATGGTTATCGTTTATCAGGCATAGCACAATCAATTCAATTTAAAATTGATGCCAAGGACTTTGGTCACTGTGAAGGATGAAAACGCTACGCCCACACCCCTTTAAATCATTTTCTTACTCCATTTTAGGAAAAATAAAACATACTAACATTAGTAGTAGAAACCAAGGCCATGGTTTGTGCTACTATTTTTTTAGAGTAGAAGTGAAGAAAAGCCGACCAGCCTCTGGGACCATTTATGAGTCCGTATATAAAACCGACTAACTTCATGCCCTTATATGACTCAGTTTAGTATGTTGGGTCCAAGAGATCGTGTATAAGAAAGTGGAATCGATAAGGTACTGTGAAGGCTTCTATGAT
>NZ_JBNFXM010000071.1:0-666 GCF_049943995.1 Lysinibacillus sp. VIII_CA | reverse complement strand
CCAAAAATTGAATGATACGTGTATGGCACTGCCACCATACTCTTCTATACAGGAACGGTTTTATCAGCAAGTGTATAAAACACCCAATTCAATTGCAATTTCCACTGAGGATAGTTCATATACCTATGAAGAGGTAAATCAATATTCTAATCAAATTGCTCATTATTTGATTGAAAAAGGAATGCAACCCAATGATGTAACTGCTATTTTCTTAGACCGAAGCTTTGAAAGTATTGTATGTATGTTAGGCGTTCTCAAAGCTGGTTGTACCTATGTGCCAATTGATATTAAATATCCGTCAGATCGTGTATCGTATATCTTTAACGACAGTAAGGCAAAGCTAATTCTTACGAAAAAAGCTTTAAAAAAGAAAATACAAACGTATAATGAACAAGTGTTTATAATTGAAGATATTTTGGCATCGTCTTCCATTAAAGACATCTTAAGTAAAAATAGAGTGGATGACACAGCATATATAATTTATACCTCTGGATCGACGGGGAATCCGAAAGGTACATTACTCCGACATGCTGGCGTACTCAATTTAGTGGAATGGCGTTTAAAAACATTTTGTATCACAGAGCAAGAAGTGTTATCTCAATTTTACTCTCACAGTTTTGATTCCTCTGTTTCGGAAATTTTTTCTGCTTTATTAACTGGAGCAAG
>NZ_JBNFXM010000070.1:0-733 GCF_049943995.1 Lysinibacillus sp. VIII_CA | reverse complement strand
AACGGTAACAAATTCTTTATAAATTGTTACAAATTAAATAATGTTTGTAATGTTATATAGAAAGCCGTGCGTGTCGGTAAACGGCACGTAGCGAGGGTTAACTGCGGGCAATCCGTAAAGCTGGATGAACCACAACGTGGCATGAAAATGCGAGCGTGACGGTTACGAAAGTAAAAAAAATCATCTGGATGGCATAAGGTTAAATCCTAAGTGCTATGGAACAATCGGTCTTCCGCATCGACTCCCCTTTAAACTGGGGAACGTTCAACGACTATCCCGTATAGCTGACGGGAGTACATCACAAGCTTATGGTGGTGGAAAAATCCTCTACCCAAGGAATTGGGTAAACATATAGTCTGCGCTCATGTGAAAGCATGAGAAGTTCATAAGAGAACTGCTGTCAAAGTTGCGTTTGATAGTGAACGGTTAAAACTTTATAAAACTTTATAAAATAGTCGTAATATACTAAGGTATTTGTGTGATGATTACTTTAGAGGTGATTGTAATGCAAAGATATTCGATAAGAAAATTCGCTGACCTTATTGATGTCAATCCTCAGACTTTGCGTAACTGGGATAAAGAAGGCAAGTTGAAACCCGCCTACGTGAACCCAGATACAGGCTATAGGTATTATTCAGAAGAACAATTACAAGAGCAACTCGGGAAGATAGCCGAGGAAAAGATTGTGGTTGGTTATTGCCGTGTCAGCTCCAAGAAGCAGCAAGCAGATTTG
>NZ_JBNFXM010000069.1:0-1178 GCF_049943995.1 Lysinibacillus sp. VIII_CA | reverse complement strand
CTTTATCCAACCATTGAATTTTTGACGTGAAAGAAAATAAGCACCACTTATTTTTAAAATATTTTTAGATTTATTATCCTCCATCCAATAATCTTCACTAATTTTTATTGTAGGAACCATAATGGATCCAACTGGTTCATAATACCTTTTAATCATGTCTTGAACAGTACTGGTTGAGATGAATGAATTAAAGAATAATTGTTCATTTGGATCATAAGGAAAAGTTAAAATTGGCGGTTTGTAAAAGAGACCATGTACATTCATTATCTCTTTAATATCATCTTCTTCATATCCATAAGCTAAAGTATTATAACGTAGATAATAATCTCTACTAAAAAAATCAAAAAATTCATCCAAATGACCATCCAATATATTTTTGGAAATAAAGAAAGTTTGTATATGTCCATAATACAAAGGGTTAACAGAATTCTTTTCTATATCATCGATTGCTCCCTGAATAGTTTCACCTTCTCCATGTCCAACAACAATTGGAGCAGGCTCAGATGCAATGCCAGGATCTGAGCCCGCAACATTGGTAAATCCGAAAGCTTGAAAATATAAATGATACATATCATTAGAATAATCTATACCAAGAGCGGTAATATAAACTTCACTTTGAATTTCCTTGGTACCTAAACAGCCGCCTAGAATAAATAATAAAGGAAAAATTAACGTCATTTTGTATGGGGAAGTAAAGTAATGGGACATATAAACTCCCTTCTGCTGAAAAACAGTCAGTCTTTTATTTTAATTCTAAAGGGCATTTTTAAAAAACCTTTAATAAGATTGGGTATACTTACTTTTGAAAATGTAGAAAGGTAAGGATGACCGAAGCTTTCTAATGACGAGATATATGTTAAGAAAAATAAGACACTTAAAACAAAGCCATACATTCCAAAAAAGGAGGCAATTAGTAATGTTGCGACTCTTATTAAAAATACATTGCCTAGTACATTTTGATTAATTAATGTATAGCTAGATATAACGGTAAGTGCTCCAATTACTAATGTTGATGGTGATGTAAATCCTGCTCTTATAGCAGCATCTCCAACTATTAAGCCTCCTAAAACTGCAACCGTTTGACCTACAGCTTTAGGTAAACGTATTCCCGCTTCTCGAAAAAGGTCAAAAAATATGAGCATAATAAGAATTTCGAACGAAGAGGAAACAGGTAGTCC
>NZ_JBNFXM010000068.1:0-1205 GCF_049943995.1 Lysinibacillus sp. VIII_CA | reverse complement strand
AAGTTTGAGGGGCGAAACCCTCAAGGTCTTTTGCATGCTGCAGCATGCTTTGGCGGTAGCCAACCACCCTCGGAGAGCACGTTCTCTTGGTCACAAGAGTATAACGTGCTATACTCTTGGCAAATAAATTTGCTAGAGTATGGGGGTGCATCGGTCACATGGAGTTGGCTTGGAACGCACAAAAAAATCAAATTACAGATGTTAAAGGCAAAGAAAATGAGCAAGAGCGAAAAGGCGAAATTAGAAATGATGACATTGATCTGGAGCGTACAAAAAATAATTATGACTTAGTAGAGTCAGATAAAAATTTGTATCAGAGAGTAAAGCAGCGAGTTGACAAATTAAAAGAGGCTGGTTCGAGAGTACAGAAAAATTCGGTTGTAATGTACTCCAATATTTTGACGGTTCCTCAAGAGCAAGCTACAAAATGGGGCGAGCAAAAAACAGATGATTATTTTAAAGCTTGCTATGAGTTTTTCTGTAAGGAGTTTGGGAAAGAAAATGTGGTGAGTGGAAAAGTACATAAGGACGAAACGACACCTCATATGCATTTGCACTTTGTGCCAGTCAATAAGGAGAACGGTAAATTGCAAGCACGAGTGGCCATGAACAAAGCGAAAATTAATTATATCCATGATGCCTTACCGAAATTTCTACAAGAGCGTGGCTTTGATGTTGTACGTGCCAGTGGCAAAACGAAAGAGAAAAACATTGAAAATATTCATGAGTACAAAGAAGTTCAGAAGAAAATTGCACAGAAAGAAAATGATTTAGAGTATTTGCATCAAACGCGCATCTTACTAGAAAAAGAGGTTGGAGACAGAAAAAAAGAGTTTTTAGCATTGAGTGAAAAACTTCCGAATGATGGAGATATAAAAATTCGTGTAAAGGGCAAAGAGGTTAAAACAACTGTTACAGCTAAAATGTTTGGGAAACCTGAGATTGTTGAGCAGGAAACCGAGAATTTTATTGTGACGCCTAAAGAACTGAAGAACATGCATGAGCAAATAAAAGCTGCCTATCAAATCAAAAAAGATTATGAGCGTTTGCAGAAGACGGATCTAGTGCAAGAAAATAAAAAGTTACGCGAGTTGGCGAGTCATAAAATGAACCAAAATGAATTGTTAAAACAAGAAAATGCGAGTTTAAAAACTCACTTGAGGTCGGCTACAAATGAAATTAGTGTTTTAGAAGCCCATATAAGC
>NZ_JBNFXM010000067.1:0-1235 GCF_049943995.1 Lysinibacillus sp. VIII_CA | reverse complement strand
TTTTTCACCACTGGTAGTACCTTTTCCTTCACTACCTGCTTCGTTTGTTTGACAGCGGCCTTTACCTGTTGCTTGGCCTTCGACACGGCCACCATTGTTTTTTAATCTGTATTTAGACATTCATAAAAGCACCTGTCGCCTATTATAGACAATCAGGTGCTTTAAGTTTATATTACTTTCTATGGTTAGTTTGTAAAAAAGCCCACAATAATTAAGTATACAAATATTAGCATTATCCCAACCCGAATGAATTCTTTACTTCTTTTAAAAGTTCATTAATTTCTTCTATTTGTTCAGGTTGATTTAATATATAATCTCTGCTTTTAGCAACCAAATAATTATAAAACCTCAGAAAATCTAAATATCCCATAATATCTTCTGCAACGGCTGGGTATTCCATAATTAAGGAAACTTCATTTTCTTTACAACGAAACTCATCCCATTCTTCAAAATCATTATAAAATAATATATGGATATTCTCCATACCAAATCCTGTCCTATTTTTAAATTCATTTAAAACTCTGATATACTTCTCTACACCCATATTCCCAAAAAATGTTTCCATAAACTCTATTATCTCTTCTTTTGAATCCATTTTTAACATTATAACACCACATCCTAAACATTAATTAATCAAAAGACGGAAAGAAATTAGTTATTTTACCATCATCTATAAATCCGGTAAATCTCATCCCATTTGGAGCATACCCTACTACTTGTCTACCCACAATTCTATTTGAATCAATGGCTTCTTGCATTGCTTTTTTACCAAATTGAATTATCTGCTCATCAGAATAAACGCTTGGATCATAGACAGTTTTCGTATCTTTAATGTTCCTAAATTGACCTGAAGGTACTAAATTTCCTTCTGGTCCATATTTCATGGATGGGACTCTGTAATTTATCTCATACAATCCAGGTAATTGTGGATGTTTTAACGGTTCTCCAACAATCAAATCATCAATATTTACACCCGTCTTCTTCAATGTATCATAAAAATGATTTATATTATGAGCACCACTAACTCCGTTCTTTTTAACTCCGTCACCCTTAATGATATGAGATTCACTAAATCTTTCATGAAACTCCACTTTAATAGTTGATACTTTACTACTATTACTACTCGAACTGCTGCTATTAGTCTTACCACTTGTTACTCCATTCGGTTTTGTACTAGACACCCCTTTAACTCCCAACACTGACGTGGCTACGCCAAAACTATCTAACCAATGCTC
>NZ_JBNFXM010000066.1:0-1368 GCF_049943995.1 Lysinibacillus sp. VIII_CA | reverse complement strand
AAAGGCAAAGGATGCAAAGACAACCCAAAAAGAAATCGATCAACTAGGCGAGTATGTGAAGAAGCATGATAAGGGTATGGATAAAGGACTAGCTTCTAGAGGTTATAAACCAAGTTTGGGTGAAAGAACTCTTGAGAGTTTTGTGAAGAATAATGTACCTATTGAAAAAGAAACTTTACTATATACAAAATCACCGAAATTTAATAGTGTTAATGGTGATGCCCCAAGTCAGTTTAAACGTTTTGGATCTGATAGTCATGCTAACTTAGCACCGCATGTTCACCAACCCACTAGAAATGCCGCACCAAATGGAAATATTTATGGGGGAGTGGGTTCCAAAACTTCAAATGGTGGTGTAACAACTCCAAATACAAAAGATGTAAAACAATTATACGACTATTTAGAAAACGGCAAATATCAAGAATAGGGGAAACCAAAAATGGATGAAAACTTCGATTGCACGCAATTTTTTTCTTTTGATACAGATTTATCTATAGAAGAGATAATTTTGTTATTATCAGAATTGAAAAATCATGAGTTTCTAATTTTAAAAAGTAATGACATAAGAGAAGTTAAAAAAAGATATTTAGAAAATTATATGAGCTCTTATTTAATTGAACTAAAAAATGATAATTTTATAGGCGAATTGCAAGATTGGAGTAATTTGGAAAACCCTCCTAGTGTTGTGAAAATATTTTCTGATATTTCAGAGGAAATTGCGAAGAATATCAATATAACGAATTATTCTATTTTCCTTTGCAAATTTGCACAAGAAAATGTTACTGAAGATAAAATTTTAGAGGTAAAATCTAATGAGATTTTATCAGCTCTCTATAATATGTCTAACTTCAGTTATGATTTATGGATGGATAATCTTATCTTAAAAATTAATGAGTAATTTTAAATGTTTTAGATTTTGTACAATGAGACGGCTCGGAACCACTATATAATAATATTTGTTGGATTATGTAAGTAAGGTGAGTGAGATACAGATTTGATTCCGTTCAAATTGTTTCAGTTTCTTAATGGATAATATTAAAGCCTTGATAGAATAATTTTCTATTGAGGTTTTTTTCACTGTCCATAAGATGGATCAAGTATGCCTGCACCTATCAATCGATAAGGGTAAACAAAGCGAATGACACGATCACCTTCGCAGGGAAGCGAATGTCCATGAGTGCAGCAGAATCCATGCGATTCACCTGCGGCTCCAGTAGTATAGTATTTGACGGCATTACGGATATCCAGGGACAGGCGGTCACGATGGAAGGGTCCATCAAAGCCCCTGTGACAGTCGCTTCACAGGAAGAAGAAGCAGACCTCGATTCCGCCCTAGACATGATGGGGATGATCCCTGTTGGTGGGGGT
>NZ_JBNFXM010000065.1:0-1375 GCF_049943995.1 Lysinibacillus sp. VIII_CA | reverse complement strand
CATCTAACAATTGGAGGTGTAGTTTTTTTATGACGAAATTTACAAATGAACAAAAACTCGATGCCGTTATGCGCTATCAAAATTCATCAGAGAGTATAAAAGAAATCGCAGAATCTATCAGTACTTACGAATCTGTTGTGCATAACTGGATTAAGCAATTTGAATACCATGGTTTATCTGCTTTTGAAAAATCCTATACATCTTATACAGCTCAGTTTAAAATGGACGTACTAAACTATATGAACGAAAATGGCGTTTCCTCTAACGAAGCCGCGGTTATCTTTAAAATTTCTTCACCTGGAATGATTCGAAGGTGGCGTATTCAACTGAGAACAAGCGGATTGGATGCGCTCTTTTCTAAGAAAAAGGGGCGTCCATCCATGAAAAAAGAATCGACTAAACAACCTAAAAATGTACTAGAAGGCTCGACAGAAGCACTTCAAGCACGTATTAAGCAGCTTGAAATGGAAAACGAGTATTTAAAAAAGTTGAATGCCTTAGTTCAAGCCAAGGAAAAATCACCACGAAAGACAAAGTAAAGGTCATTTTTGAATTAAGGCATAAATACTCGGTGAAGGCGCTTGTGGCATTCGCAGAAATTCCACGTAGCACATACTACGATTTAGTAAAGAAGATGAGTCGACCAGATCCAGATGCCGAGTTAAAGGCTGAAATTCAAGCCATTTATAATGAACACGAAGGCCGCTATGGATACCGTCGTATTCGAGATGAGCTAGCGAATCGTGGGAAAAAAGTTAATCATAAGAAAGTGCAACGCATCATGAAAGCCCTAGGCTTAAAGTGCTTAGTTCGAATGAAAAAATATAAATCTTATAAAGGTACAGTTGGTAAAATCGCGCCGAATATTTTAGATCGCAATTTTACTGCAGAAGCTCCATATGAGAAGTGGGTAACGGATATCACAGAGTTTAAGTTATTCGGAGAGAAGCTTTATTTATCGCCTGTTTTAGACTTGTTTAACGGAGAAATTATTACGTACACAATCGGCTCTAGACCAACGTATTCATTAGTTTCTGAGATGTTAGAAAAAGCTTTAGAGAGGTTGCCAGAAAAACATAAGCTACTGATGCATTCTGATCAAGGCTGGCATTATCAAATGCAGCAGTTTCGGCATGCCCTTGAATCAAGAGGTGTTGTGCAAAGTATGTCCCGTAAAGGAAACTGTTACGACAACTCAGTAATGGAGAATTTTTTCGGTATCATGAAATCGGAATTCCTCTACCTAAAAGAATTTGAAAGTGTCGAACAGTTTAAATTTGAACTTAAAAACTATATAAATTATTACAACACGAAACGTATGAAGGCAAAATTAAAAATGAGTCCGGTGCAATACCGAACTCATTTTATCCAAGCT
>NZ_JBNFXM010000064.1:0-1436 GCF_049943995.1 Lysinibacillus sp. VIII_CA | reverse complement strand
ACAGGAGCTACTGGCGTGACTGGAACTACCGGCTCTACTGGGATTGCTGGGGTTACTGGAACTACCGGCGCTACTGGGGCTACTGGTGATATCGGACCTACTGGGGTTACTGGTGTAACAGGAGCTACTGGCTCTACTGGGATTGCTGGGGTTACTGGAACTACCGGCTCTACTGGGGTTACTGGTGTAACAGGAGCTACTGGCGTGACTGGAACTACCGGCGCTACTGGTTCTACTGGGGTTACTGGTGCCACTGGTAATATCGGACCTACCGGGGCCACTGGCGCTGCTGGGATTGCTGGCGCTACTGGCGCTACCGGCTCTACGGGCGCTACTGGTTTTACTGGGGCTACTGGGGCTACCGGCTCTACTGGTGATATCGGACCTACTGGAGCTACTGGGGCTATTGGTGTAACAGGAGCTACTGGTGCTACTGGGATTGCTGGGGTTACTGGCTCTACCGGCGCTACTGGGGTAACCGGCGCTACTGGGATTGCTGGGGTTACTGGCTCTACCGGGGCTACTGGTGTTACTGGGGCTACTGGCTCTACCGGCTCTACCGGCGCTACTGGTTCTACTGGGGTAACCGGCTCTACCGGGGCCACTGGGGCTGCTGGGATTGTTGGCTCTACCGGCGCTACTGGCGTTACTGGCGCTACCGGGGTTACTGGTGCCACTGGTAATATCGGACCTACTGGGGCCACTGGGGCTGCTGGGATTGCTGGCGTGACTGGCGCTACTGGTTTTACTGGTTCAACTGGGATTACGGGCTCTACCGGGGCCACTGGGATTGCTGGGGTTACTGGAACTACTGGGGCTACCGGCGCCACTGGGGCCGCTGGGATTGTCGGGGTTACTGGAACTACTGGGGCTACCGGCGCCACTGGGGCCGCTGGGATTGCTGGCGTGACTGGAGCTACCGGCTCTACTGGCGCTACTGGTGATATCGGACCTACTGGGGTTACTGGAACTACCGGTTCTACTGGCGCTACTGGGGTTACTGGTGTAACAGGAGCTACTGGCGCAACGGGTGATATCGGACCTACCGGGGCCACTGGTGTAACAGGAGCTACGGGCGCTACTGGTATAACTGGTTCAACTGGGGTTACGGGCTCTACCGGGGCCACTGGGATTGCTGGTGTTACTGGAACTACTGGGGCTACTGGCGCAACGGGTGATATCGGACCTACTGGCGCTACTGGGGTTACTGGTTCAACTGGGGTAACCGGCGCTACCGGCGCTACCGGCGCTACTGGGGTAACCGGCTCTACTGGGGCTGCTGGGATTGCTGGCGTGACTGGAGCTACCGGCTCTACTGGGGCTACTGGTGATATCGGACCTACTGGGGTTACTGGTGTAACAGGAGCTACTGGCGTGACTGGAACTACCGGCTCTACTGGGATTGCTGGGGTTACTGGAACTACCGGCGCTACTGG
>NZ_JBNFXM010000063.1:0-1461 GCF_049943995.1 Lysinibacillus sp. VIII_CA | reverse complement strand
GCGCCGATGGTAGTTGGGGGCTTCCCCCTGTGAGAGTAGGACGTCGCTAGGCAACAAAAACAGTCAGCTGTGTGCTGGCTGTTTTTTTATTTCATATGAAATACGTTTAAATTTAGTAAATGACAAAATTAAATTGATGCTATATAACTTCCAGATTTCTAAAAGAGGATACCTATCTATGAAATCGTATTATTTTCCTCAATATTATAAATAATTCCCTTTTCGGCAATAGACTGTCTTCGACATTAAAATACAAATTTTAGTTCTAATCATCTATTTGGATTCTTATAATGTAAAGATTACGGGAAAAGGGAGAGGGAATTATGTGGATTGATGGTGTTTTTTCTGGAGGAGGTTTGAAGGGTTTTGCCCTTGTCGGAGCATATCAAGTACTAGAAGATGAAAATTTCCGTTTTAAACGTGTTGCTGGTACAAGTGCAGGAGCAATTTTAGCTGCGTTCATTGCTGCAGGATATAGCGGTAGAGAAATCGAAATGATGCTTGAAGAGTTAGACGTACCTTCATTACTGGATTCTAGAAGAACAATATTACCTTTCCCTTTTATGAAATGGATAAATGTTTATAATCATTTAGGTCTGTATAAAGGAAAGGCATTAGAAAAGTGGTTCTTCAAAAAGCTGGCCGAAAAAGGGGTGTATACTTTTGGAGATCTACCTAAAGATTCTTTAAAGTTAGTCGCGTCAGATCTAACCAATGGTAGAATGATTGTATTACCAGATGATTTACACAAGTATGAAATTGATGCTAAGAATTTTTCGGTTGCCTGCGCCTTACGTATGAGCTGTGGTATACCATTTTTCTTCGAACCAGTTACATTAAAGACTGGAAAAGGTGAATCAATAATTGTGGATGGTGGTGTATTAAGTAATTTTCCATTATGGATTTTTGACGATAGGGAGGGAAGAAAAGTACGACCAATTTTAGGACTTAAATTAAGCAGACGGAGAGAGGAACAATGTCCTCATGAAATAAAAAATGGTTTGAATTTGTTTGAAGCATTATTTTCAACTATGAAAGATGCACATGATGAAAGATATATATCAAGAAGACATGAAAGAGATATAATTTTTATTCCTGTAGAAGATTATAGTGCTACGCAGTTCGATTTAAATGAGGAAACAAAAGAAACGCTCTTAGAAATAGGAAGAAATCGTACCATACAATTTTTACGAAACTGGCCACGATTAAGATTATAAAAAACAATTATAATAACTATTGACCATTAATAATAAGCATGTTATTATATAAAAGTTGCTGTTGAGATATGCAGCTACTAAAATATAAAAATAAAATAACTGTTTGACAAACAATATAAAACATGTTATTATATAAAAGTTAACTCTTAACAAAGCAGTGAACTTAAAAATGAACCTTGAAAACTGAACAAGCAAAACGTAATCAATAAAGTTTTAAGTAGCTAGCCTAGCTAGTGAACGAAAC
>NZ_JBNFXM010000062.1:0-1542 GCF_049943995.1 Lysinibacillus sp. VIII_CA | reverse complement strand
AGCATTTCAGAAGTTGTTTTTGCTTGCATGTGAAGTTGTAGGTAGTCTGGGCCACCAGCTTTTGAGTCTGTACCTGACATGTTGAAGCCACCAAATGGTTGGTAGCCAACAATCGCACCTGTACAGCCACGGTTGAAGTAAAGGTTGCCAACATGGAATTCTTCACGTGCTTTTTCTAAGTTCATGCGGTTTGTCGTAATGACAGCACCTGTTAAACCGTATTCTGTATCGTTCGCAATTTCAATCGCATGATCGAAATCCTTTGCTTTTGCAATCGCTACTACTGGTCCGAAGATTTCTTCTTTCATAATACGTGCAGAAGGCTCTACGTCCGCGAATACAGTTGGCTGTACGAAGTAGCCTACTGAATCATCTGCTGTACCACCAGCTACTAGACGACCTTCGCCTTTACCGATTTCGATGTATTCCGTAATTTTATTGAATGCTGCTTGGTCAATAACCGTTGCCATGAAGTTGCTGAAATCTGTTGGATCTCCAACTGTTAATGCGTTTGTTAACTCTTCTACACGGTTCACCACTTGGTCATACACATCTTCTACGATAACAGCACGAGAACATGCTGAACATTTTTGACCTGAGAAACCAAATGCTGATTTCACGATCGATTGTGCAGCTAATTCAAGATCTGCTTCTTTATCGACAACGATTGTATCTTTACCGCCCATTTCAGCGATAACGCGTTTGATCCAAATTTGACCATCATTTAGGACAGATGCTCGTTGGTTAATACGTAAACCAACATCACGTGAACCTGTGAAGCTGATGAAACGAGTTTTTGGGTGATCCACTAAGTAGTCGCCCACTTCAGCACCAGAACCTGGTACAAAGTTAACAGCTCCTGCTGGAAGACCTGCTTCTTCTAATACTTCGATAAATTTATATGCCACTACTGGTGTTGTAGAAGCTGGTTTTAGTAATACTGTGTTACCTGTTACTAAAGCAGCCACTGTTGTACCAGCCATAATCGCAAATGGGAAGTTCCAAGGTGAGATGACGATACCGATTCCTAGTGGAATATAGTCATAGCGGTTGTATTCACCTGGACGGCTTTCTACTGGTTGACCGTTTTTAATACGTAGCATTTGGCGACCATAGTATTCTAAGAAGTCGATTGCTTCTGCTGTATCTGCATCTGCCTCAGCCCATGGTTTCCCAGCTTCTTTTGTTAATAATGCTGAGAATTCATGTTTACGACGACGAATAATAGCTGCTGCTTTGAAAAGAACGTCTGCACGAATAGCCGGATCTACCTTTTTCCAAGTTTTGAATGTTTCATCTGCTGCTTGCATCGCTTTTTCAGCTAAATCTTTGCTTGCTTTTGACACACGGCCGATAACTTCTGTTTTCTTTGCAGGATTGTACGAAACAATTTTATCTTCCGTTGTAATACGCTCACCACCGATAATAAGTGGGTAGTCTTGCCCTAAGTAACCTTCAACTTTATTTAAAGCCTCTACATAAGCATTGTAGTTTGCCTCTTGTGAAAAATCTGTGAATGGTTCGTGTTTGTATGGAATCATA
>NZ_JBNFXM010000061.1:0-1557 GCF_049943995.1 Lysinibacillus sp. VIII_CA | reverse complement strand
TCAAAAAGCAAGTAGTGAACGTGAAAACCCAGATACAATCCAAAGTAGCCGAAGTCAAACAGCAACTGCGTCAGATGCTACAATCACAGCAGGATGAATTTTCATTTGCAGGTATAAACGTTACAAACATAGAGGATACAGGAACAGTTGGAAGAAACACACCAACTCCAAGTCCGAAGCCGTCTAATACCCAACCTACGCCTTCTCCCAAAGCGGTGAATTACGGTGAACATTTCACGAAGAATGGTAGAAAAAAAGTTTTAAAACCAAATGTAGAATACAAAACACCAGAAGGTTATACTTATCGTACAGATAACAATGGACGTATTACCGATTGTGAAGGAACGCTTGTACTAGGTACAGCTGAACGAAATGCATACGCACAGAGAACAGTGGGAGGAAAAGATCGATTACCTGATGACGACGGTGGACACTTAATAGGAGCACAGTTTAAAGGGCCAAAGGATATCGATAACCTAGTTCCACAAAATAGCCAGATTAACCGTTCTGGTGGTGAATGGTTCAATATGGAGACAGAATGGGCAAATGCATTGAAAGAAACACCTCCGAAAAAAGTTACTGTACAAATTAATCCGACATACTCGGGGAATTCAATGCGACCAGATTCTTTTATAGTTGAATACGAAATTGAAGGAGACTTTCCAGTAATTAGAGAGATCGCAAATAAAAAAGGTGGATGAAATAGATGAGTTTTGAAATAGAATTGAATAAGTTATATAAAGAAATAGCACAGCAGGTTAATGATATTATACCTGTTGAATGGAGTAACTTCTATTTTAATGGTGAAGTTAAGGATAAAGACGGAGGAGTTTTTTTCTTTTTTTTACCTAAAGGTAATGAAGAAAAGTACTTATTTTCACATTTTATTCCAAGAATATATGGGGTAGATAAAAGGGTTTATAATAAAGAGCTGCGTAAGTTATTTGAACTAATTGTTAAACTTCAAGATTTGTTTATTAATAACGACCAAGAACCTTGGTTTTCAGTGACGTTATTACTTAATGATAAAGGGAAATTAAAAGTACATTTTGATTATACAAATTGGCACAAAAGTGAATTTGGACCAGCAGCAAGAATTAAGTATTTTGAGTATAAATATGTAAGTAATAGCAATGAAGAACTAGATATAGATTTAATAGAAAAAATGAAGAAATTTGAAGATGAAGTGAGTGATATATAATTCTCCTTTTTTTTTTATTTTAGATTTGAGGATTCTTTTAAACAGCTCATACTTCCATTTTAATGGCGGATATGAGCTGTTTATTCTTTCATTAATGATAAGTTTATACCCATTTTCAATAATTGAAACTCAGAAAATTATTTTCTTGTAAGGCACAGCGATAAAGAGTAAAGGAAAAGTCCATTTGTAAAAATTAGTACCTATAACGTGAAGGCGGCTGTGACAAAAGCCAAGCAACAGGTAAAGGCGGCTGTCAAACAAACGAAGCAGGTAGTGAAGGAAAAGGTACTACCAGTGGTGAAAAAAGCTGCGCAAGCAACCAAGAAACCAACGAATAGTTCAAGTACAAAGGCAAA
>NZ_JBNFXM010000060.1:0-1572 GCF_049943995.1 Lysinibacillus sp. VIII_CA | reverse complement strand
CCGATGTTAAAACTTTATAAATTCTTACAAAATAAATTGTAATTATAAGGTTAAATTCCCTGTTCAACGAGTCCCGCCTTGCCGAAGCTACTACGGTTTGATATAACTCTCCGAGGGCTTAAATTCCCGTGCATCACACGGTACATATCTAGGATTTAGTTTGGAGTTAAGCTTCCTAGATTGAATAATTCGCTAAATTGATTGAAGCATTCAAATCACGGTCGATTTTCAAGCCACAATCGCACCTGTAAACACGGTCTTTCAGTTTCAAATCAGATTTAATTTGACCGCAACAAGAACACATTTTAGACGATGGGAACCATCTGTCTGCCACTGTCACATCAATACCAAGATAAAATTTGGCTTTGTATTCGAGTTGTCTTCTAAATTCGAAAAACTTTTGATTTGCGACCAATTTTGCCAAGTGTTTGTTCTTCATCATGCCCTTGACATTTAAGTCTTCAACGACTATCTTGCTTGGTTTTTGCTTGATAATCGTCTTTGTAGCTTGATGAAGGTGATTGTCCCTAATGTTCGTCAATCGTCTGTCTACTCGCTTGCGCAGCCTCTCTAATTTTAAAATATTATGGGTCTTCACAAACTTCTTGCCATCTTTGTTTGCCTCGTATTTTCTACTGATTTTATGGGACATCCGCCGATGCTTCTTCTCCAAACGCTTGACTTCACGTTTTTTGTTGATGTTGTCGAAGCTCAAACCTTCCACGTTGGTAACAGCCAGTTCTTTAATTCCCAAGTCAATACCGATGGATAAATCTTGGTTAGGTGTCCAGTATTCTTCTGGGGTTTCAATCCCACAAGTCAGATACCAGTTCTTGTTATCGTATCCGACACGGACGTTGGAGACCTTGATTCTATCCTTTTTGTAATTTCCTTGAGGCAGTCTTCCTTCGTCTTTCATCTTGACGAAGCCTATCTTTTCGAGATAAACCTTGTTCCCGTAGACTTTCAGCTTACGCTCATCATGATAGAAGGAAGGCTTTGACTTGGACTTTTTCTTGAACTGAGGGTAGCCTGCATCGGGGAACGGGATTCCTTTTTTAAGGTTTTCCCGAAACACCTTGAATGCCTTGGTCATATCTTGGAATACGTTACGCCAAGCGTCAGCGCTGATTTCACCTAGCCATAGATAATCCTTATTGGACTTCTTGGCATCAGTAATCATCTGCCTAGCCTGAGCTGTGGAGACGCTATTTCCTTTTTCGTATTCGTCTTTGATATAACCAAGACCAACATTCCAAGCGCCCCTTGCGTGGTTGGCTGTTTTCCATAACATCGACTCTTGTTCTTTCGTGGGATAGAGCTTGATTTTAATGGCTTTAATCATCTTTTTTCAGCTCCTTAATCAGTTCCTTAGTTTTCTTGGAACGTTTCCCTTGGAGCTTGCAACTGAACACTGTGATAATCTGAACCAAATCCTCAACGACTTCCTCCTGTTCGGATTTCTCATTGTGGTCGATGATTTCGATGCTCACATTGTTCTTGTCGCAAATGTTTTTGATGAGTTCGTAGCCGAATCGGACAAGCCTATCCTTGTAAAGAACAACGATTTTA
>NZ_JBNFXM010000059.1:0-1626 GCF_049943995.1 Lysinibacillus sp. VIII_CA | reverse complement strand
TGTTCATTTGTAAATTTCGTCATAAAAAAACTACACCTCCAATTGTTAGATGTGTCTAACAATTGGGGTGCAGTTCAAAGGTATTCCTCGTTTTTTATTATTGCTTTTTTATTTTTCGGATTCGATATTGAAGGTTTTGTCTACTCATCCCAAGTGCATTCGCTGCTTTTGTAATATTGCCCTCATATAAATTTAAGACATTTTGCACATAATATGATTCGGCTTCGCGCAAATAAGCATCTAATGGCATGACATCGTGATTTTGATGGAACATAAAGAATTCTGGTTCACGGTTATTGGTATCTTGCTGCTGTACCTTGAAGCGGAAATGAAGCGGCAATAGATCGGAGGTAACCGTAGATTCTATCGTCATAAATGAAACAATTTCATCCAATAATAACTCGAGTTCCTTTAAATTTCCAGGCCAATCATATTGTAAGAATAATTCCTGTACATCTGGTGCTAGCTCTGTAACTTGTGAAGCAAATCGTTCTCGATGTCGGCTAAAATAATCATCCACAAATGGGAGAATATCTTCTTTTCGATCAGTTAAATTGGGAATCGTAATAGCCATCGTTGCAAAGAAATAATAAAGTGATTTGGACAGTTTTTTTTCAGCAATTAATGTAATCGGATCGCTACCTACACTGCCAATTAACATATACTTGGACTGCGGTAGAGATTGGAGTATATCTAATAGCTGTTCTTGAATGTCTAAGCTCAAAAAATCAATGCGCTCAAAGAAAAAGGTATAGTCTTTATCTTCTTCTAAAAGCTGATTTAAGTTATCAAGCACCGATTGAGCTGAACGACGACTAACGAGTGTCATAAAGGCTTCAGGATCTGGTGAAGCTGCGTGGTGGATGCCTTCAGCTACTAAATCCTTGCCTGTCCCGGATTCCCCAATTAATAATACCGGTAATTTTACAGCCGCTGCTTTTTTAGCATTTTCGATGACTTGCTTCATTGCTTCAGATTTAGCTTTTATCATGTCAAACGTCAAAGGCTCATCATAACGACGAAGGGGTTGATAAACAAGCTTTTCCAATGATGTAATATCACGTGCAAATTCTATTGCACCAATTAGTTTTCCTTCTACAATAAGTGGAAAAGTATCATTAATGGTTGTAATTTCATGGCCATTTTTATTCCAATAGGTTTGTTTAACATTAATTTCTTTCTTTCCGGTTTGCAATACACGCATTAATGTACTTTCGTGCTGACGGAAGGAAAACATTTCAATAATCGAACGATCCGCAAGTTCATCAAAATGGAATCCTTCAATTTCTTTCATTTTTGTATTATAAATAATCGTCTTGCCGGATAGGTCTACTGCATGAATACCAACGGATACATTTGTTGCAATAAACTCATAAAAAGGTAGTAAAGGTTCAGAATTTTTCATAAAAATGTGCACCTCAAAAATTTTTTACTTGAAATATGCAACGAAATTTTGCATTATAATAAGTGTAAGAATATTTTATACGCAAAGATATTTTGCGTCAATGTTTTTTGCATACCCAAATACATCTCACAAGGGAGGATTAAGTATGATTCCATACAAACACGAACCATTCACAGATTTTTCACAAGAGGCAAACTACAATGCTTATGTAGAGGCTTTAA
>NZ_JBNFXM010000057.1:0-2091 GCF_049943995.1 Lysinibacillus sp. VIII_CA | reverse complement strand
AAAGTTTTACAGCCAATCCATGTATATTGTTTGTTATTCTTATCAGTTAGTTTTTTAGCACACTTTGTTTTAATTCCCTCAATTTTTACAGTGGTGGAACGTGAAGCTTGGATAAGTGCCTTGCTCAGTTTAATCCCCATATTCCTTTTAGCATTATTTATTTCTAGAATAACTTCTTCATTAAATAATAGTTCAATCCTTGAATTAAAAACTGTCCAAAATAATAAAACACTGTACGTATTCATCATTTATATATATATCGTTTATTTAATGTCATCAACGTTTGTCTCACTCAAATTTACGATTATTTGGGCAGAAGAAAGTTTTAACTCTGATTATCCTTATTTTATTACAGTCATTTTATTTATATTATTATGCTTTTATGGTTCCCTAAAAGGGCTTAAGACCATAGCTATCCAGTCCTTGATTATTTGTTCACTATACATTTTTTTGTTTGTTCTTCTCAATTTAGGAAACTCAATGAACAATGAATACGAACTATTATTACCAGTAAATACAAGTAATACTCCGTCCATTTATTGGGGAATATTATACATATGTATTGGTATTTTAGAAATGGGCTTTATTTTAATCGTTTTAAATGGTTATGTAAAAGAGCAACTGAAAAGGAAAGGTATACTCATATTTTCTATTCTGTTTGTCTTATTCGTTTTAATCGCTATTGTGACGGCTGTATCTGAATTCGGCATTTATCTAACGCAAAAAATGCTCTTTCCTATAAACGAGCAATGGAGAGTTTTATCATTTGGTAAGTACTTTACAAGATTAGATTCTTTATCTGTTCTCCAATTATTATCAATGGCTTTTATTCGTATATGTTTATTTATGTATATTGTGTCGTCCTTCTTTCAAAATCGAAAATTCATATTAATTGTTGGTTATTTATGCTTAACAATAGGATTATTAATTCCTTGGTCTGTTTCTGATTTTTTGTCATTTATAAAAGGCACTTATCTCCTTTCTATTTTTTTATTTTTATTCTTTTTTATGATTGTTTTCTATGTAGTAGAAAAAAAGCAAAAGGGAGTTCATCATCTTGACCGAAAATAAGGATTTTCTCTATAAAGAATTAGGCCACCAATCAGATATAACGATAAGTAGTAAATTCTATATGTCTAATAATGAAAAGCATGAAGTTATATTTGTCTATTGCCATAGTTTAGTTGATAGTGTACTTTTTTTGAATTCATTATTACCAAATATTAGATTCCTTGCTGAACACGGACATTTGCATGATGTTGAAATTATAAACCGTTATTTAGAAGTATTTGAAATCAAAGAGTACCGAACAAAGACAGATGAAATGAATAGCAAAATTTTCTCAGGTTTTTTATATTTTTTCCATGTTCCATCAAATAGCTTATATTCAACCAATTTAGCTAAACTTCCTGAACGATCCATTGAAGAATCAAATATGGAAGTCTCATTAAGAGGACCGAGAGATGGGTTTGTTGAAAATATAGATACCAATTTTTCTTTAATAAGAATGAGATTAAAAAGTAAAAATTTATCAAGTAACGATTTTACAATTGGCGACACCAGTAAAACCAAAGTTTTATTGCTCTACATTGAAAACTATATTGACCAAAGTACGTTAAAGAATGTACAAAGCAAACTAAATAAAATAAAAGTAGATAATATTGCAAGTAGTTATCATATTGAGGAATTACTTTATGATAAGCTGACCCTCTTTCCCCTCCTGGATTATTCAGGAAGGCCAGATTTTGTAGTAAGTTCCCTCAATAAAGGCCGTTTTGTCATACTGGTAGATGGAAGTCCAAGCTGTTTAATTGGACCCGTAAATTTATTACTTATTTTGAAAGCAGCTGAAGATGATCAAACCAATTTTTTATTTGTGAGTTTATCACGAATTTTAAGAATTACCTCTTTATTAACAAGTATATTTTTACCTGGGCTTTGGATTGCATTAACTGTTCATCAACTAAATCAGCTACCCTTTCCCTTACTAGTATCAATATCTGCTTCTAAAATTGGACTACCTGTTTCCTCTTCGTTCGAAATTCTTATTATGCTCATATTTTTTGACCTTTTTCGAGAAGCGGGAATACG
>NZ_JBNFXM010000056.1:0-2188 GCF_049943995.1 Lysinibacillus sp. VIII_CA | reverse complement strand
TCGCGTGTTAATTGGCATTCCAATTAACAAGTCTGTCTGATTTGTCATTTGATTTAATAAAACAATATAAATACTTAACCATACACGATATGAGCTAACTTGATTTACCTTTGAAAATTGTTCTATAAGGTTAGATAAAGCTGGTCTTATTGGATATCGTAAAGCTCCACCTTGATATGTTTTTATAAGTGATTTTGCTTTACTTGTTGGAAATGCACTCCTCGATAAGGTGCCTTCTAACTTTGTACGCCAATATTCCCCAGATTCTAAATACTTCACTGTTCCAATATAATTTAGATGTTTATGTAAAAGATTTTCAAACATCCATATTTCATGCGTATTTTTTTCTGTTTCAACGGTTGTATCTAATGAATAAGCCAGTTCTAAGTCACGTAGCAATAGTCCTAAACTCCAACCATCAAAAATAATATGATGAAACAACATGTAAAGGAGATATTCATTTGGTCCCAATTGATACAGTTGAAAACGAAACAACTTATCTGAGGTTAGATCGAATCTTGTGTGAAGATTTGATCTTAAAGAGTCGTCCAACTTTTGTTTTCGTATGCTGCTAGGATAGGAAGACCAATCATAAAAATCCAAGTCAACATGAACTTTTTCTTTCCTTATTTGCTTCAGACCGTCATTTGTAGGTACAATGTTCATTTGTAAAGCTACGTGCTTCACTACAATATATTCCAATGCCTTTTGAAGTCTTATAAGATTTAAGTTACCTTTTAATTGTATAGAAACGGGTTCATTATAAATGCCAGCTTCTATATCCATTTGATTTGCCAACCACATTACTTTCTGGTTTTCTGTTACATCGTAAAGTGCTTCGTCCATCCACTGGGGGTTTTCTAGTTTTAAAAATTGCTTCACATTGTTCCTCCTTATAAATGTAAAAATTACCCACAAAATATTCAGGGAATTTAGATGTTTATTATGTTAAAATCGTATGTTTTTTGCATTTATAAAATAGAAGAATATAGGATCATATCACCCCAAAAATCACTTCTTTTTTTATTTTGGCTGCTTGTATGGAATACATATAATCGTACCTAAATCTCTAAGAAACGATCAATATAATATACAAAAAACATAGATTCAGCAAATAATCTTCTAGTTTGCTCACTGCACCATGAATAATTTTACTTACATAACTTATCAAGGTGTAAATATAATGTGTTTTTTAATACAACTACACAAGCGATAGAACGCTAATGGCTAACAGTATATACAAACAACAAATAATTGTCAATTAAATGAAAATATGTATTTTTTTACTTTATAGTGTTATTGTTTTTTTCTAAACGTAGTTAATTACGATAGGGATTACTATTATGCCGAATTAAGTGGAGAACGTGCGTAAAAACTGAAGATAGAGAGATTGCGAAAGAAATTATTCGTATTTTCAAAGAAAGCTGTAACAATTACGGTACTCATAAAAAAATCATGAAAGAAGTAAATTACCCCTGACAAAAACAAGTATATCGCTGTCGGAGTATTCCTTTAATTAACGAAAAATCTTAGTTGAAATGTCATGTTCTCCACGCATTGAAGCCTAATATCATCATTAGATTAGTCTTACAAAAAAATTAAAAATTATTAGTATTGTCATTTTTTTAAAAAAAGCATATATTGTGGTATTCAAAATAAATATTAACTGCACTTTATTACTTATGCTAAATTGGGGGTAACAATTTGGAAAATGGCTTTCAAAAATATGAAACTTTAGATGAAGTGCTACTAAATACAGTTAATCAGAAATCGAACATTCAACAATATTCTGAAAGTTCTAGTTCTAGTTCTAGTTCTAGTTCTAGTTATAGTTGTAGTACTAGAGGACGAAAACCAATCTCTGATGAAAAAATCGAGTTAATTAAAAAGCTGCATTTAAAGGGTCTCTCCATACGTTCTATTGCTAGTATAGTTAGGGTGGGATTAGGTACGGTACAGAAATACCGAAAATGAATGATAGAATTAAGAAGACTATAAGGAGATGATGGATGATGAACACTAAATTCTCAAAATTAAGCAAAAAAGGACTGAGTGCTGCCCTATTAGCAGCCGGAATCACAGGGATTTCGACAGCTCCAAATGCATATGCGCATGGATTTGTTGAAAAACCAGCTAGCCGAGCAGCGTTATGTACTCAAAATTATGGAGCACTTAACTTAATGTGTGG
>NZ_JBNFXM010000055.1:0-2335 GCF_049943995.1 Lysinibacillus sp. VIII_CA | reverse complement strand
GGCAAAGGATGCAAAGACAACCCAAAAAGAAATCGATCAACTAGGCGAGTATGTGAAGAAGCATGATAAGGGTACGGATAAATCCAAACTAGAAGTTAAAAGTTCTCCTATACTCAGTGGTGGATTGTCTGCACATGAGTTAAAAGGTGGGCATTTAATAGAAAGACATGTTGGGAAAACGGACGAAGAATTATTAGGAAGATTGAAAAGTAATTCTAAAATTTCTGGTTCTTCTACTTTTAAAGATATAACGACAGCTGAGCAAGTTGCTAATACAGTTTTAAACGATCCGAAGAATATTAAGAAAATAGAAAAATGGCTTTCTGATCCCGATAGTAAACCCACATTACCATTAAAATACACGGGTGATGGAGAGATAATTGGTAGAAGTGTATCAAAAGGCACAGAAGTAGTAGAAGATGTTACAAAAGCAAGGATTGTACTGAAAAAGGATAAAGATGGTAGTTTTATTCTTACAGGATATCCAGAAAAATAAGAAAGTAGGGAAATTAAATGGATGAAAGTTATGATTTATTAGATGAGTTAGAAGATTTTTTAGGTGGAACATTCCACCAAGATATCAGTTCTCCTGAACAAGCATTAGAGGAGTTTATAAAAGAAGCTAGTAAAAAATGTTTGCTGTTTACAATAAAGCATTGTGAAGAATTTTTAAATAGTGAATTAACAAAACAAGAAAAGGAAAACATTATACAAAATAATGCAGCAATTTATTTTCCAGCAATTGAATTAACCCCGTTACAGTGGTTAATTCAATTAGTAGAACAAATAAAAGAAGGTGTGAAAATAAAATAGAAATGTTTTAATAGAAAACCTTGGTTGACTATATGAACTGCACCCTAATTGTTAGTCGTGTCTAACAATTGGGAGCCATTCACTATACCTTTCAAGGTTTTTTCTTAACTCCAAGAAGTTTGTAGTTAAAAAGTACTCTGATATATGATTCGAAAATTCATGAAGGCTGTACCATCAATCATTGGGTCCTATGTAACAGTAGTCAGGGAAGAAAAGAGTGAGAATTCCTGGTAATAACTTATAAAACAGTGTAAATTACGGAAATAGATTTCCGGCAAAGCAAATTAACCCTGTCGAAGACCAACCTATTATTGATAAAGTGGCAGAAGAGAAGGGACATACGCAAAAGTGGACATATCAGGAATTGATAAAACACATGCCCACAGTGGAATTCATGATGCCTCTAAAAAGATCCCTGGAACAGATAAATTTTCATTTAAAACAGACAATTCAATATTTCAAGCTACTGAAGCATCTAATAAAGGGGGACAAAATTTTTTAAGAGATGTAGAAACTGAATATAAAATTTTAGATGATTTAGCTGATAAAATTGGAACTAATTATGAGGTTAAAGGATCAATAAGGTTATTTACTGAAAAAGATAACATGTGATAGCTGTAATTTAATGATCAAACAATTTGTTGTAAAATATCCAAATATTACAATTTAAGTAATTCATAATAATGACAATAGCATATTGCCAAAATAATCAGGAGGGTTCTTATGGTCTATAGTTATGAAGAATATGAAGAATATATTTTAGAAGATTATAATGATTTAATAGAGGAAAAAATGAGTAAAGGGGAGGCGATTGCTAGAACATTAAATGAATATGATAAGCAATTAAACAAGAAAATAGTTTAACAATTGAACAATTAAATAGATTAATTTACCGGAAAGATTTTGTTTTACAAGAACTGAAAAAAAGGCCGTTAACTTATTATCATAGAGTTTGTTGGTATTATAACGAACTAAACGAAGAAGTCCGGAAATTTATTGATAATTATATAAAAAAAAGTGAAAATGTAGAATCTATTATTTCAGGTGTGTTACAACGATTTAATAGAGACTGTAAAAACACTAATAGTGAAAAATTTATTATTTATACAACATTAGCAGAAACTTTATATAATCTTGAATTAACAAATGTACAAGATATTAATGAGATTAAACATGAATTGGAAAAATTTAGTACAGAAGATATAACTGATGAACAACTTACAGAAGAAGAACAAGACGAGTTATCTGAACGAATAAATCTCATTTTAACTAAGTTAAACTCTTAAAGTTATTATTATTGGTAAGCTCTACCCCTTAAACCATAAGGTTTAGGGCTTTTATTTTTATTGAAAATAGGTAAAACAACAGTTTAAACCTTTCGAAAGCCCGCAAACTGAAAATAGTTTATCCAAGAGTAAGCTGGTGAAACGGGCGAAGAGGCCATCAAAAAAGCGATTCTGACCACGAAAAAGGTTGTGAAAAAAGCAAAGGCGGCTGTGACAAAAGCCAAGCAACAGGTAAA
>NZ_JBNFXM010000054.1:0-2524 GCF_049943995.1 Lysinibacillus sp. VIII_CA | reverse complement strand
AAGGATGCAAAGACAACCCAAAAAGAAATCGATCAACTAGGCGAGTATGTGAAGAAGCATGATAAGGGTACGGGTAATGCTGCTCAATACCAAAAATTAAAGGACCAACTAGCTTTAGATGAAATACAACTAAACATGGAGCAGAGGTTAATAGAAAGAGGATTTACACCAAAAGATATAAGTGACTTAAAACTTAGACCTGATATTATTAAAGCTCAATCAGATGGTGCACAAGTATTTATAAAGCAGGTTAATGGCAAGTATAATGTTATTGTTGAAGGAGACAATGGTGTAATTACTTCATTAAAAAACATTAGTGAAAACTCACTAAATAGACTATCAGACAACTATGGTTGGAGGTGACTTTATGGAGAAAAACTCGTTTCAGTGTTGTTTTTGTGATGAACAAATTATTTTAGATGTTACTGAATTAGTTGTAGTTGCAAATTGGGGCAAAGATAAAAGTAGCCAACAAGAACAACAGATGTTCTGTCATATGGAATGCCTTAAAAAAGCAGTATCAAGTAAATTTCCTCTATATATCGCTGATTTAGTGGATTAAGAGGCATATTTTATCCTAGGAAGAAACAGTAGAAAATCTTCCTAGGATTTTTGCTTTAAAGGGGGAGTGCCGAATAAAATGCTTTTTAATGAGAGAATAGACATAAGTTCGTTAGCCGTATATAATATTTCACAAATTTTAAAGGGTACAACAACTGTAAAATACATGCTCTATTTAATGTAATGTACCTTATTAAAAATAATTACAAAATCATCAGTTAACATCATTTATATTTTTCAAAGCTATACCTACGCTTTCTCTCTGCCTTTTAAATTTTTTCGTAACTTTTACGTACATAGAACGATTACTAGAACAAGAGGCTACTCCACCTCAATTAACCTGGATGTTTATGTCTACACTATGCATACCGTTTCTAATGTAGATAGATAAACCCTATCCACGTTGTCTGAACATAGATGGCTTATCGTATTAGGACGCAGCCCTGTCATATGAAGCCAATTTTATCCCTCTCCTGTTTGTTATTTCTAAACAAACTGAGTTTTCAATAACTATTCTAGATTAGGATTTCAAATCCAAAGATTAAAAAATTGATCTTTAATATTCCTCATTTTGTGATAATGTCTAGAATACCTTCTTTATGCACAATCTTCCTGCCATAATATAAAACCATTCTCTATTTGAGTAATTTCTATTAATTAACACTCAATTTTTTTAAAAAATAGTCAAACAACTTTTATCCTCTGATAAATTCAGAAGTAATATTAATCCCATCGGAAAGGAAACTACTGAAACTATCCCAAACTAACTTGTGTTCTCCCTCACCCTATATATATCTATATACTGGAGGGTTATCTCCTTCACTAAAACTAAGATAATTAAATTCATGAACTTAATGCATAGAAAATACAAAAGCATCCTCTGGTAAATTGAAGGATCTTGGTTTTCTTCTAGCAACTTATTTGCTCCTTCCGTTAATCCCTTTATGCTTCTGAAAAACCAGGGCAATTGGTAATATATGAAAATTCTTCCATTGATGCTTTGATTCATGATATTTAGATGATAAGAAACAAGGTTTTCCTGGTATGAGCTATCATTTCCAAACTAAAAACCGTGTTAAGATGGAATTAAATGCATATATGAGAGAAGTAGAATTTGCAGAAAAGATTGGACGTAGAGATATTGCGAATATGCTTTTTGAAAATTACATTCAAGAAAGATCTTTGTTGACGAATCACTTAAAATGAAAAAGAAGTGAGTTGATATATTTGAATATTTTGGAGAAAATAAGTAATGGGAATTGTGCAGTTGAAGAGTTGATAGAACTACTTGGTGAAAAGAATCCAATAATTTTATATCATGTAATGATTGCTATTGGTAAATATGAGATTTTCAATGAAGATCTAATTAAGACACTAAATGATTTGTCCTTTAAAAGAGAGTCTAAAGATAAGTTGATAGGATATTATAAAATTGGTGATTTGGCTATGGTGACGTTAAAAAAAATTGGATTTACTCTAGAAGCTATCCCTACTTATCAAAAACTTGATGATTTTGAGAAAGGAATGATAGTAAAATTATATAGTGAGATAGATTGATGAAATATTTAATTTTAGAAAAAGTGCAACTGCACAAATGTTTATGAGAATATTCATAGAAATAATATATTTATTCTGAAATTAGTAATAAAATGTAACTAAAGTGTTTAAAATTATTAGATGTTATATTTAACTAAAACAGCTCAGATGCCATTTAAAATGTGGTTGTGAGCTGTTTATTTTTATTGTAAATACTTATAAATAGATTAAATATATCGTTATTTTGTCAAAAAGAGTAAAGTAAGAATCCATTTCAGCAATGATTAGTGACATTTACGGCCAAGGAGGGTGCTGTTTTTCTGCAGCTTCATCAGGACAGCGGCATCACCGTGCATAGTAAGCCCTCCCTGCTAGTCAAAGCGAATGACACGATCACCTTCGCAGGGAAGCGAGTGTCCATGAGTGC
>NZ_JBNFXM010000053.1:0-2608 GCF_049943995.1 Lysinibacillus sp. VIII_CA | reverse complement strand
TTATAGCAATAGGTAAAACTTTGAAGTTATCTCCATCTTTTCCCCTGCTCCACACCCAACGTGCAGCTTTCACCGCATTAGGCGTTCCATCTTATCCTTTTAGACTAAAGCAACTAAATTACATTTCTTACGAAATTGGTTTAATTTCTCCAATTGTTTACCATCCAATTGGAGAAGGCTCTTATATCGTTCAATCGTTTCTGTTTCTGTAGCATGGATTAATTTGTGAACATTACTATGCACTATTACGAGATTCTTGAATTCATCTGAACCTCCCATATAGCGAGGGATTCTGTGATGACAATGGACTTCTTCTGCTACTAAGAAGTCTCCTGTTATCGCACATTTCCCTGATTGCATGGAGTATCTTGAAATTCGATTATCAGCGTACTCAAGGTTATCGTTATAGGAGATTGTTTTTAATAGTCTGTTTATTTCAATAGCTACATCGTTCTTTAGCTGTTTATGTAGCTTTAGTCTTCCTTCTTTCGTATAGTTGCATAAATCTTGACTAAAATTTGTACTGTTCACAGTTTTTATATCCGCTATGGGGAAAAGGTGAATATTTTCTATTTCAAATGTCTTGAAATTATTTTTGTTAAACCTTTTATATGTTTCTGAGGGTTTAATAGGTATCCCGTAATTCCCAATAGATTTGAGTCGATTGTATAAAGTTCGAGAAAGCCGATAGGCTATTTCAGAGAAGTCAGTGTTCACATGCGTTGCTATCTTGTAGTAGTTTTTGATTCCAAGAACATATGCGTTATAATTCATAGCCATTTTAGCTGTCGGATTTTTTTTGATTTCATGAATTAACTTTCTGGCTTTTTGCAGAATTGTTTTCACTTTATCATCCATAACGTGTGTATTGGCTACATATCTCTTTCCTTTTTTGATTACTTTGAGTGAGAATCCGAGAAATTCGGATGCTCTTTTACGCAAGTTTGTAATCTTCGATTTTTCGTTAGATATGTCAAGATTTAAGTGATTCTTGAGGTAGCCCTTAACTGCGTGATAAAGTTTAATGGCGTTTTTATGGGACTTTGTAAATATCTTAAAGTCATCTGCATATCTCACGATATACATTTCCTTTAAGGTGGTTGTTCTCTTTATCATTAAAACTTTGTTTTTTCTTTCTTTATAGTTGAATTTAGTTTTCATGTTTTCCCATTGATTGCTTATCCACCAATCCAAATCGTTCAATACAATATTGGATAGAAGAGGTGAGAGAATCCCTCCTTGCGGAGTTCCTTTGGTTGGGATACCTATACCTTTTATAGGGGCTTTTAGCATTTTTGATACTACACTTAATACCCTTTTGTCACAAATTCCTATACTGTACATTTGTTTCAGCAGTTTTGAGTGACTGACATTATCAAAGAAGCCTTGTATATCTATGTCTACTACATGTTGATTTAATGCAATATTAGCAAGGAATTGGCATCTCCCCATTGCATGATGAGTTGACCTATTTGGTCTAAAACCATATGAATGGTTGTAAAATCTAGCTTCACAGATTGGTTCTAGTATTTGTTTAAACATTTGTTGTATAAGTCTATCTCTCATGGTCGGAATCCCTAGTGGTCTAGTTTTCCCATTTGGTTTTGGTATCTCTACCCTTCTGACCGTTTGAGGTTTGTAGTTCTTTAATGTTGCTCTTATTTCGTCCACAAATGTTTCTACATCTTCTATTTTATATTGCTCTATGGTGATACCATCTGTACCAGCAGTTTTTGAACCTGTGTTAGCCTTAATATTCCGATAAGCTAGTAGAATATTATTTTTAGATATGATATGTTCGTATAAATTTAAACCTTTAGTTGCATTATTCTTACTTCTTTCGTAAAGGTCGTCAAATATACTTTGCATATCATAATATTCTGCATGTCGTAGTGTTGTACTCACCGATGGTGTGTTACCCCTTTCATAAGAAAAGTCCCATCATCTTACTCGACCTTGTGAGTTTCATTTAGTTGATTTAGTTTTCAAAGAACAAGACTTGGGGTTATCCCTCTGCGGTCGTTACTCGCTTCATTGGTACTGTACCCCTACTTTCACAAGGATAAAGAAATTTCGGCATATACCTTATGTCCACCATCCCGATAATAGTCGTTAAATGGATGTTCCTTGCTTACAACGTTCCGATTAACCTAGCTTTCCATATATATCCTTAGGTGCTTGCTATAAGCCTGTTAAACTATATTCTCCTTGTCGAATATCCCGAAGTTCATATTCAGCAATCTTACTTTTCGGTGTTTAACTCTGAATAAACCAGACTATGTTTTTCAATCATAGTAATTGTCTAGACCCTTACATTCGCAAGTTTGTCAGCCCTGAAGGGCATTCTCACCATAGACATTTTGTAGCATCCCGACCTATCGAGAACCATATCCTTTCTTAGCGACTTAGGTACTTTTCAGCCGACTTCACCTAGCTTCATACATGTCTTGTCTATTACCATTTCATGCATGTAGGAGTATCAGATAATTCGTTTCAGCTCAACATGACGGCTTTCATTCCGAATTTTGGTTAATCAGTTGTGACTGTAGTGACAGCCCTCCCATTTCATGTATATACATTTATAGGGAAACGTTTCGCACACTGAACA
>NZ_JBNFXM010000052.1:0-2879 GCF_049943995.1 Lysinibacillus sp. VIII_CA | reverse complement strand
TTAGTGGAGCTTTTCTTTTTGGAGGATTTCTTGGAGCTCTTCCCTTTCGATCCTCCGCTCTTTCCTTTTTTCGCTCCACTTGGGGAGCCTACTTTTGGAATCATCCCCATCATGTCTAGGTGGAATCGAGGTCTGCTTCATCTTCCTGTGAGGCGACTGACACATCTCTTTAAAATGTCAGTAATGCTCTGGTCTTATTTCAATCCTTAGGGTATGTAAGTGTCCTTCCGTTTCTCTTAAAATATATATGAATGTATACATCGTCACTTTTTCGCATGTGTAATTTATAGCTATATGTTCCACTATAAATCTTCATTTTCACTTTATATTTCTGCTACAACCATATAAACACGTAAAAATGTCGAATGTGGTACATCCTTATAATCTACAACAAACTTATCTATCCAAACCTCTATATCCATCGCCTGTTCTTCCCCTTGTATGCAAGTACTTGTATAAAATTTAACACTTAGTACACTAATTAAATAATCATAATCTTTGTAAGTGTAAATACAAAAATGCACTTGTCGCCTGTTATAGGCAATCAAGTGCTTTAAAATTATAGATTTTCTAAGTTTATTAATATGTGCAAGTTTTATAAGTTAATTTTATATCGACAGTATGACATCTTTATACTACTTGGCAAGTGTAACGTTTAACCCTTTAGTTTGTTTATTCTCATGTGTTTGTTGCTTACGACATCCATAAAGTGGTCCTTGTAAGTAATATGTCATCTCGCCTATTCCTCACACTTTTCTTCACAGACCACTGTTTACATAGTACTCCTTGATGGTCCAGCCTTCATGAGTTTTTGAATCAAATATCAGCTTACTTTTTTTAGCACAAACTTCTTTGAGTTAAGAAAAAAACCCTGAGAGGCAGGAAGCCTATCAAGGTTATCTCAAAGACATGAAGCCATTTTTTTGTGTAAAACTAAAATCGATAGCTGTAAACAGTCAAGGGTATTGTCAACACTAAATTATATCTCGATACAATTACACTATCGTTATAGTTATCTCATAATAGTGAATACAACTTCTGGTCTTTCCATAGCCTATTCCTCAATTCCTCTCTCCTTTAATTGCTTTCTTATTTTATGTGTTTCTAAATCTGCTAATCTAACAGGAATAGGTAAACGACTCTCATTATTAATACAGTTCATAACAACTTCAGTACTTGTATCCAAGTCAATCCAGTTCCCACAAGAAACAAAAATAGGTTTAACATTTTTTGTTGTTCTCAAAGTTCGACCATAGACTTCATTATTTATTATAATATCAGTGTAAGAGCCTCTTTGATTCTCTGGCATAATAAAGTCTACATCCTGGATTTTAAGATAACTTTTTGCCACCCCAATAGTTGGTTTATTTAAAAAGAATGAGGCATGAGTAGCAATACCCATGTGACGATAATGTAAATAACCATTTCCATCAAACATATATATATCTGGTTGCTTCGTTAGTTTTTTAACTGCCTCTATTACTAAAGGCAATTCTCGAAATGCAAGGAAACCCGGAATATAAGGAATTAGTATTTCCCCATAACTGTACACTTTTTCGACAATTCCCTTTGTACTACAATCAATGATTACAATACAGCATGCACCGTACTTCCTTTCATTTATATCCCAGTAAGATAAATCTACTCCTGCAATAAGTTGTATATTTTTTATGTGAAAATTATTTTCTAATTTAATTCTAGAAAATAATTCACTTTGAATTTTCGTAAGCTCCTGTATTAGTTTATTTCCACTAAAATTATTCATTATCTTCACATTTAGTGAGTCGAGTAATTAGTTCTAATTCATCTTTTGTCGGTGTATTTTTTTGTTCAATTATATTTCCTTGCTTATCCCATTCAGTATACTTTAAACACACACCAAACTTAAACTCTCCTTCATATTTGAGTTCTTCACTTTCATACCAAATTTTTCTTATGCCTCTTGTTTGCCCTTTTATCATATAATCTGTGGATTTCACTTTTCCATTATAGTGAAAATTAATATAATAACCTTCTTTAAAACCATTTTTATAATAACAGTAATATGCTATATTACCATTATCATGTAATTCATAAGCTAAACCTGTAAAAGGTTTCCCCCCTTCCTCTTCTGGGTTATCTAGCACTTCATCACTGTATGAGGTAAACCATAATCCCTCATCAAAATCTATACCATGTTCTAATACAAATTCTTTACTTAGTACATCCATCTTATTTTCCAACTTTTTTCACCTCTGAACTAAATTCAAATCCTTCAGTAATAAAATTACAATGTGGACAGGTTGGCATCATCATACCAGCTGGTTTTAATTTTTTACCCGACCTTACGACATGAGTAATAAAATCCGTTGGCTTTGCGTTTGGATTCGCAAGTAATGCCTCATTCAAAGAGTATACCTCTGCATGGGATCCTGCTCCATATGTAAATTTATAACCATCTTTAACACTACTAGGCATATTATATATCCTATCTCCAATAGTTGGGTGCAATGTAACTGGAATATCACCGTGAGTGTTGTTAATTCCAAAGTAGTATTTTTCGGTTGTTTTATCAAATGTCCCTGCGACCGCTGGACCCATTTCATTTTTAGTTAAACCTAATGTATTTAGTCTTTCAACTTCTTTCTCCACAGCTCCACGTAAATTAATTCTCTGATTTAATTCTTGTGGAGTAAATCGGCCATATTTATTGTGCAAGTACTCTATTCTACTTAAATTATCCGCACCCTTACTAGTATTACTACTCGAACTGCTGCTATTAGTCTTACCACTTGTTACTCCAGTCGGTTTTGTACTAGATATCCCTTTAACTCCCAACACTGACGTGGCTACGCCAAAACTATCTAACCAATGCTCTTTCGATAGTGGGTCTTTCGGGT
>NZ_JBNFXM010000051.1:0-3120 GCF_049943995.1 Lysinibacillus sp. VIII_CA | reverse complement strand
TTTTTTATAGGCTTAATAACATGATAAGGTTTTCAGACACGAGCAGTTCTAGGAAGCAATCGAGTAAATGAAGGAGCGTACTTCAGTACGTGACTGATTGAACGAGTGAGGCTGACAACGAAATGTGAAGTGTATGGAAAGCTGATAGGTTAAGTTATTAAGGGCGCACGGCGAATGCCTTGGCACTAGGAGCCGAAGAAGGACGGCACTAACACCGATATGCTTCGGGGAGCTGTAAGTGAGCTTTGATCCGGAGATTTCCGAATGGGGGAACCCACTACGTTTAATCGCGTAGTATCTTGACGTGAATACATAGCGTCTTGAAGGCAGACCCAGGGAACTGAAACATCTAAGTACCTGGAGGAAGAGAAAGAAAAATCGATTCCCTGAGTAGCGGCGAGCGAAACGGGAAGAGCCCAAACCAAGAGGCTTGCCTCTTGGGGTTGTAGGACACTCAATACGGAGTTACAAAAGAGCGAGTTAGATGAAGCGACTTGGAAAGGTCCGCCAGAGCAGGTAAAAGCCCTGTAGTCGAAAGTTCGTTCTCTCCTGAGTGGATCCTGAGTACGGCGGAACACGTGAAATTCCGTCGGAATCCGGGAGGACCATCTCCCAAGGCTAAATACTACCTAGTGACCGATAGTGAACCAGTACCGTGAGGGAAAGGTGAAAAGCACCCCGGAAGGGGAGTGAAAGAGATCCTGAAACCGTGTGCCTACAAGTAGTTAGAGCCCGTTAATGGGTGATAGCGTGCCTTTTGTAGAATGAACCGGCGAGTTACGATTACGTGCGAGGTTAAGCTTTAGAAGGCGGAGCCGCAGCGAAAGCGAGTCTGAATAGGGCGAAATAGTACGTGGTCGTAGACCCGAAACCAGGTGATCTACCCATGTCCAGGGTGAAGGTAAGGTAACACTTACTGGAGGCCCGAACCCACGCACGTTGAAAAGTGCGGGGATGAGGTGTGGGTAGCGGAGAAATTCCAATCGAACTTGGAGATAGCTGGTTCTCTCCGAAATAGCTTTAGGGCTAGCCTCGTGATGAGAATACTGGAGGTAGAGCACTGTTTGGACTAGGGGGCCATCCCGGTTTACCGAATTCAGACAAACTCCGAATGCCAGATATTTATACACGGGAGTCAGACTGCGAGTGATAAGATCCGTAGTCAAAAGGGAAACAGCCCAGACCACCAGCTAAGGTCCCAAAGTAATCGTTAAGTGGAAAAGGATGTGGCGTTGCACAGACAACCAGGATGTTGGCTTAGAAGCAGCCATCATTTAAAGAGTGCGTAATAGCTCACTGGTCGAGTGACGCTGCGCCGAAAATGTATCGGGGCTAAACGATTCACCGAAGCTGTGGATTGACATCTACGATGTCAGTGGTAGGAGAGCGTTCTAAGTGCGTTGAAGTCAGACCGGAAGGACTGGTGGAGCGCTTAGAAGTGAGAATGCCGGTATGAGTAGCGAAAGACGGGTGAGAATCCCGTCCACCGTATGACTAAGGTTTCCTGAGGAAGGCTCGTCCGCTCAGGGTTAGTCGGGACCTAAGCCGAGGCCGATAGGCGTAGGCGATGGACAACAGGTTGATATTCCTGTACCACCTCCTCACCGTTTGAGAAATGGGGGGACGCAGTAGGATAGGGTAAGCGCGCTGTTGGTTATGCGCGTCCAAGCAGTAAGGCGTGTGTGTAGGCAAATCCGCACACTGTAACGTTGAGCTGTGATGGCGAGTCCGTATGGACGAAGTTCCTGATTTCACACTGCCAAGAAAAGCCTCTATCGAGGTGAGAGGTGCCCGTACCGCAAACCGACACAGGTAGTCGAGGAGAGAATCCTAAGGTGTGCGAGAGAACTCTCGTTAAGGAACTCGGCAAAATGACCCCGTAACTTCGGGAGAAGGGGTGCTCTTGAGCGTGCAAGCGCATGAGAGCCGCAGTGAATAGGCCCAGGCGACTGTTTAGCAAAAACACAGGTCTCTGCAAAACCGTAAGGTGACGTATAGGGGCTGACGCCTGCCCGGTGCTGGAAGGTTAAGAGGAGTGGTTAGCGCAAGCGAAGCTGCGAATTGAAGCCCCAGTAAACGGCGGCCGTAACTATAACGGTCCTAAGGTAGCGAAATTCCTTGTCGGGTAAGTTCCGACCCGCACGAAAGGCGTAACGATCTGGGCACTGTCTCAACGAGAGACTCGGTGAAATTATAGTACCTGTGAAGATGCAGGTTACCCGCGACAGGACGGAAAGACCCCGTGGAGCTTTACTGTAGCCTGATATTGAATTTTGGTACAACTTGTACAGGATAGGTAGGAGCCAGAGATCTCGGAGCGCCAGCTTCGAAGGAGGCGTCGGTGGGATACTACCCTGGTTGTATTGAAATTCTAACCCATGCCCCTTAGCGGGGCAGGAGACAGTGTCAGGCGGACAGTTTGACTGGGGCGGTCGCCTCCTAAAAGGTAACGGAGGCGCCCAAAGGTTCCCTCAGAATGGTTGGAAATCATTCGTAGAGTGTAAAGGCACAAGGGAGCTTGACTGCGAGACCTACAAGTCGAGCAGGGTCGAAAGACGGGCTTAGTGATCCGGTGGTTCCGCATGGAAGGGCCATCGCTCAACGGATAAAAGCTACCCCGGGGATAACAGGCTTATCTCCCCCAAGAGTCCACATCGACGGGGAGGTTTGGCACCTCGATGTCGGCTCATCGCATCCTGGGGCTGTAGTCGGTCCCAAGGGTTGGGCTGTTCGCCCATTAAAGCGGTACGCGAGCTGGGTTCAGAACGTCGTGAGACAGTTCGGTCCCTATCCGTCGTGGGCGTAGGAAATTTGAGAGGAGCTGTCCTTAGTACGAGAGGACCGGGATGGACACACCGCTGGTGTACCAGTTGTCTTGCCAAAGGCATCGCTGGGTAGCTATGTGTGGACGGGATAAGTGCTGAAAGCATCTAAGCATGAAGCCCCCCTCAAGATGAGATTTCCCATTACGCAAGTAAGTAAGATCCCTCAAAGACGATGAGGTAGATAGGTTCGAGGTGGAAGTGTGGTGACACATGGAGCTGACGAATACTAATCGATCGAGGACTTAACCAAAAAGTTTGAAGCATTCAATGAACCGTTTATCCAGTTTTGAAAGAA
>NZ_JBNFXM010000050.1:0-3344 GCF_049943995.1 Lysinibacillus sp. VIII_CA | reverse complement strand
ATCAGTAAACGTTGGTTTTCTTTGCGTAATCGAGCTAGTTCGTTATCTTCTTCAGAGCGATTATCTTTGGCAGCGAAAGAACCAATTCAGATGTAAAAGTTCGACGTTGACGTGACATAGTAGCACGCTCCTATAAGTTGGTAGTCTAAGTGTACTAGCCCTTATCTTTTATGTCCAACTTAGTGTCGCCGACATTCTTTTGAATTTAAAATGTCATAAAGACCTTATTTTTAAACTAATAAAACGAATATAGAATTAATAGTTGAATTAAAGAGAGTTCCGAGTGGCTAGGAGAAGAGGAGGTTAGCATAAAATCCCTGTTCATTCGTTATTACAAAATGCAAAGTAGAGAACCCCTAAATGAGTATTAACTTGAGTACTATCACTACGATGGAGTGTAAATTTCGATGCTAATATTAAAGCTAGTATATCTAGCAGGATAAAATTTTATGTTTGTGTATCTTCTAGTGTATGTTAATTTTGTAATAGAAGGTTAGGATTGTTGTTAGTTAGAAGGGGCGATGTAGTACCTGGTGGTGTATTTTACAAGAGCTCTCCTAACTTCTACACTATTCAATGAAGTTGAGCATCTATTACACCTAGGTTAATTCCAATAACTTACATTACTTTCAGCTTTATATATAATATTTTCCACCGCCAAGAACCATTAGGTATTACGGAAAGATTAATTTGATGTGCATAGCTAAACTTGTTGCCGTAGCAAGTGTCGCACAAATAGCTGCAATCGTTTTAAAGTGTACCATTTGTTCGCTTTTTATCATATAACGATCTCCTTTGAAGTGTTTCCCTTAAAAGAACGCTAATATAAAATGAAAAATAAGAAGATAATATACAAGTACAAAAAAATGGACACCTCCTCAAATTCAGTATAACGGTAGCATCTAAACTAAAACCACTCTGAATGAGGTGCCCTATAACTTTGGATATTATTAAACTAAAATAAATAGAACTAAGAATAATTAATCACTGTTAAACTTTGTTTTTAATTTAAAGGAATTATTTTAGTTTCTACTAATACACTATTAGATTTTGTGCCTGCTGTTACATCATATACTTTGACAATTAAGTTAGTACCATGTTCAATCTTAAAATCTCCTGTTCCTTTTGCGCGAACTCTTTTTGGATCATTTGGTGATTTATTTAATCCATATTTATTTGTTGCTTTATCTAATGCGGAGCCAATACTAGTCACAACCCCATCATTTACTGCTCTTACACTAGTAAAAACATCAGCGTATATTTCTACAATACCTGAAGTAGATTTCTTTTCAAAGTATACTTCAACTTTGTATGTTTTATTTGGTGGAACTTTAACAGGTTGTGCAGTGGCAGTAATTGTATTTGTTGTACTAACTGTATTAGTATTTGTACTGGAAAAATTATATTCAAGGGTTGCTGACACTTCACCTTCTGCTACAAATGGAATACCAACTTTGCCTTTTGTAGTTATGGATGTTTTAAATCCATTTTGTATGGTAGTGGATGTACTTTTCGTAATTGATTCACTAAAAGAAGTAGTATTAAATGTCTGTTCTAAATCTGAATTATTTTGAAAAGTATTCTCTCCCATAAACATAGGTACCACACTGGTAGCATTATTTTGTTTAATATTTATTCCAGAGAATTCAACATCTTCACCTAATAAAGGAGTACGGTAGTATGGATTAAAACCAAATAGGGGGGGAATCGAAGCTATCATCTTATCAATTGAGTCATCAATATTTTGAATCGCTCCTTGTTGACCAACATTTTTCATATTTAGAATATTAGTATTATTCTCATGAACTTCAGTAGCATTGACATTATTAAGAAAAAGTCCACTACCTAATAAAGTACTAATTATTATCCCACAAGAAACATATTTTCTTTTCATTCCAAAATCACATCCTTATAATTTAATTATTAACAGATTATCTAATGTCACAATATTTTACAAACACCCCATTAACCTACTCATAAAAAGTTAATATAGTGGGTTATTTTATTTTTTTTCACATTTAGTAAATATAAAGACATTGAAACCATCATGTTAATACTTAATTAGGAGTGTAAATAAATATAATTCTTTATAAAATGTCACAATTTTCTGTTACTGTGAAGTTTCTAATTAAGTTTTCTTTTAATATAGTAGTAATGAACAATTTAATACTTCCAATTAGTTTATAATACATTTTACATTTAATGATTAATGTTATTTGCAGATAAAGATACCCACTTTTTGTTTTACCTGATTTTAAAGCGTAGTTAGCTACTCGTAGAATCCAATTACTAATTATTTTAGATTAGTTGTATATTTCACTCCAAAACTATAAACGCTTAACATCCTTTCCTAACAAGGGTGTTAGGAAGTTTTCTAAAAAAGAAATTAATATAGTTTATCATTTTGAGATTTTTTCTTGCTTTTTATAGCAATTAGTAACAGAACAATTAATTTTATAAGTCAATACTTCTTGTATTTACTAATTTAGCATTGCTTTTATCTGTAATATCATATGTTTTTACAACCAATTCAGCACCATATACTCCTTCAAACGAGCCTTTACCTTCTAAACAACAAAAGTTGCACCTAAGAACGGAATAATCAAAACACCGTCATTTTCAATCTCTTTTTTTGTCTCTCTGATAAACCGTCATACTGTTTGTGTAGAGAATCATTAAATGTAAATTTTTTAAATTCTTGCATCCCCATCCAGCCAGGCGAGGTATTCGACATTTTAATCGTCTCGAATACCTCGTTAGTTGAACCAGATGAAGGTTTTCAGTATCCTCCAAAAATTCCGTACTTATGCTAGCCAATTATCTTAACTAAAACTCTAGTATAAGGGATCACTCCTCTGAATAGTCTTTAAAGTATTATTGTTATAATCAAAATAAAACGTTTCAATAATGCACCATGGTTCTAAGCGCGAATAATGACCCAATTATCTGGTATAGATATCTTAACTTTCATTAAAATCATATTATGTTCTCTGCGGCGGGAAAAAACCTAGACTAGAACCGTAATCTATCAAATTAGAAACAAGCTTTTCATTAGGTAATTCACATCCCACACCAACTCCTTGTAAATAACGTTGAGTATCTTGACACGTTGGTATTGATGAGGAATTTTTAGCTTCTTCTTCTAGTAAAGGAACCATCAATTCTAAAGCATATTTTTGTATATCAGACAACGTATTGTCTTCAAATAAGCTCATAAACTGTTCAGTATTTACATTATTTATAGGATGACCCATCTGTATAACATATTCAATAAACTGTTTCCATTCCAATTGAACAGGATTAATAATATGGAAAGTTTCTCCTTCCGTTTCCTTTGTACATAC
>NZ_JBNFXM010000049.1:0-3672 GCF_049943995.1 Lysinibacillus sp. VIII_CA | reverse complement strand
AACAAGAAAATGCGAGTTTAAAAACTCACTTGAGGTCGGCTACAAATGAAATTAGTGTTTTAGAAGCCCATATAAGCGATTTAAAGGCCGAAATTAAATCGATTTATAAAAGTGCCAAAGAATTTATTAAAGAGCGTACAAAGAGCGCTATGGCCTTTAAAGACGTTTTTAAGGCTTTGGTGGACAAGGTAAAAGAGAAATCGCCTGAAGGTGAATTTGAGAAGACTTATAAACGTGAGGTAAATAAAGAACGTGATAGAGGTTTTGAGAGATAAAAAAATACGCCTTTAAGGCGTGTTTTTTTATGGTTTTTGAACGGAATTTTGCGTCAGCAAAATGGAGTTCTTCTTATCTTGATACATATAGAAATAACGTCATTTTTTAAAAACGCCTCTGAGCCTTGATATGTAAGGGTTTTTAATGGTTTTAATGGTATAAAGAAAAATATACAAAAAAATCCCAATTGTGTTATGATTAAGTTGCGAAGCTAAACCAAAACACCATAGGGGATTTTCTGTACCCTTCAGGAATCCTGAAAGGAGATTTTATAGTTTTATGTGTATCCATAATACCATGGATTTAGACCAAAAAACAGTGCTTTGTGATAAAAAAGCAAACGGGAAAACTCAGCCTTGGAAAGAAAAAAAGACAGCGAATGTCGGTTATTTTGAATTGTTAGAGATATTGCAGTTCAAGAAAGCTGAACGTGTATCAAGTTGTGGTGAAATACTAGAGTTTGATATTACGTATGAAGGGCGCATGAAGTTAGCAAAAGCGTGGTTTTGTAAGTCACCGTTATGTCCGATGTGCAATTGGAGGAAAACGATGAAAAGAAGCATACAAACAACAAAAATTGTAGAAGAAGTGATTCGTCAAAAACCGAAAGCTCGTTGGCTGTTTTTAACCCTGACAGCGAAAAACGTATTTGACGGTGAAACGTTAAATAAGAGTTTAAAGGCGATGGCAGAAGGTTTTCGTCGATTGATTGGATATAAAAAGGTGAAACAAAATATGATTGGTTTTATGCGTTCGACGGAAGTTACTGTTAATAAAAAGGACGGTTCGTATAATCAGCACATGCATGTATTGTTGTGTGTGGAATCAAAATATTTTAAGGGTGCTGAAAATTATTTATCACAAGAAAATTGGACAAGCTTGTGGCAAAAGGCAATGAAACTAGATTACGTGCCAGTTGTACATATTGAGGCAGTAAAAAATAAAAAGCGAAATAAGAAACATGAAGTTACTGCAATTCAGGCAGCAGTGCAAGAAACCGCAAAATATTCGGTGAAAGATTCGGACTATCTGACTGGTAATTTAGAAAATGATTTAGAAGTCGTAAAAGATTTAGAAGAAGGATTGTATCGAAAACGTATGATTTCATATGGTGGATTGCTGAAAGAAGTACATAAACAATTGAATTTAGATGACGTCGAAGATGGCGATTTAATACGGGTGGATGATGAGGATTCAGACGTTGAAGAAAAAGCGTATTCGATTGTTGCCCAGTGGAATTGGAAGGCGCAAGATTATTTCATTCGTTAGGAAGATCAAAAGTTGATGATTGGAGAGAATGTGATGGAGAATAATACACTTTCGGGATTTCATATCAGAAGCAAAAAGGGAGATCCGTTGAAGCTGTATCCCAAAAAATATACGTGGCATATTCCTAAATATTTACGTGAATCAAACATTCAACCAGGTGATATTATTGCTGTTGGAAAAGATAGGTCGCCTTTTTTAGTAGCAGAAGTTTTTCGAGAAGAATTAGAAGATACAGGAAAACGATATAAAAGAGTTGTAGCAGTTTTTGAAAGAGCACCAGTAAAAAATTAAAAGAGATTGAGAGTAGCAAAAGCTACTCTTTTTTGTTACCTTCTTAGAAAATGTGATGGGAAATGTTTACTGAAACAATAAACAATATATTAAAGAAAATGAAAAGGAGTAGCTAAATGCTACTCCTTTTTGTTTTTTTAATTACCAATAAAATGCAGTCCAATCTACCGCCCAATCAGAACGGCCTGAATTAACTTTATAGTATCCTTTAGTATGATTAGCTTTTATAAGCATATCTAGGTTTGATGATAATGCACCCATTGATCCAGTTGCACTTATTTTCCATTGATATCCGCCGTAACCATATCCACCTGAAACATAGGGCGTTGTATAGCCTACATCTGTTGTCCATACAAATGGATTATTATTAACATAATTTTTTTGTACTTCATAAACTTTCGTAGCATCCACACCATCTGATTGAAGGACCATTTTTACTTGAAATTTCGATGTTGTAACTCCCAAAATTGCCATTTCATTTGTCGCCCATGGCGTTGTAACCTTGTAATATGTAGTAGCATATGGCGTAAAATCTACCAGAGATAAAGCAGCTTGATTATTAACATCTTGTTCATTATTTTGTTCTGTACTGAATCGCACATCAATTTTTTGTCCGTTATCAAGCTCCACTGTCGTATTTTCATTAGGATTATTTTGAGCAGTGTTTAATAATTTCAAATAATTCTGTGGTTCTAAAGCTTGAAGAAAAAGTTCTTGATCTTCTTTGTTTAATTGTAAAAATTGTTCAAGAACTTCTGTGGCACTTTCATCATTTTTGCTTTTTAGATATTCGATGTAATCCTGTGAAGATGAAATTTCTTCCATGACATCATCTTCTTGTGCATGGGCTTTTAAATCAGATGTTAGGAACATTAATACAGATAAAACGAAAATAAAACTAATAAATTTTTTCATACAAACTCCCCCTTTAAATTCCAATACGTTATCAACATTACCAAAATTTGAAGATAATAACAATGTGATGTTAGGAATTTAGGAGGCAAATATTAGTTAATTTTCTTTTTCTTCTATTATGTCATTATCTTTAATATTTTCAGGGTTTTGTGATTTTAGACCGAACCACATAAACAAGTTTATTGCAATTGCTATAATTAAAATAATTATTATTAATTTGATCCATTTCATTTTCATTGGTAATTCACTTCCTTTTTGTTTTTATTTTCTTTTACCATAGGTTAAGTGATGAACCTATGCAAATCATAAGACAAATAATGTTGCTGAAACCTAAAGTCTGATGAAATTATGTATTCTGAGGTAATATCGAATGTACTGGTTGTGAAGTTTATACAAGTAAAAATGAGATTGAAGCAAAGTTAGAGTGGGACGGTCACTCTGAAATTATTAAATTGAATAGTAAATAATAGAGTGTATGGTGAAAATAATCAATTCAAAGGAGTAGCAAAAGCTACTCTTTTTATTTTGGCTAAAAAAGCGTCCGTTTCATTAATGAAACGGACGCAAACACTTAGTAACCTAGGGTGGTTGTGTTCCAGGTAGTTTATGTTTTTGATAAGTGAAGTGATGGGGTTTTGCTTGGCGGTAGTCAATCTAAATTTGCGGTACCGGACCGAAGGGAGGATAAGGAGCAAATTTGGATTGACTACCTCGTTGCACCCGAACCCTCTTGGCATTGAACAAACCACTGTTTGTTCCTGCCTACCGGCGAGGGCCGGAAGTTTTGAAACCTGGGTTTCAAACCGCCGGAGGCTTAAGCCATCCAAGGGGCTCCCTTGGTCGTAAGTTTGAGGGGCGAAACCCTCAAGGTCTTTTGCATGCTGCAGCATGCTTTGGCGGTAGCCAACCACCCTCGGAGAG
>NZ_JBNFXM010000048.1:0-3694 GCF_049943995.1 Lysinibacillus sp. VIII_CA | reverse complement strand
AACAAGAAAATGCGAGTTTAAAAACTCACTTGAGGTCGGCTACAAATGAAATTAGTGTTTTAGAAGCCCATATAAGCAATTTAAAGGCCGAAATTAAATCGATTTATAAAAGTGCCAAAGAATTTATTAAAGAGCGTACAAAGAGTGCTATGGCCTTTAAAGACGTTTTTAAAGCTTTGGTAGACAAGGTGAAGGAAAAAGCGCCTGAGGGCGAATTTGAGAAGGCTCATAAGCGTGAAATGACTCGTGAGCAAGATAGAGGGCGTTAAGCCGAAAAAAACACGCCATGAAGGCGTGTTTTTGCTTTTGGTTTTAGATGGTTTTAGAACGGAATTTTGCGGAGCGAAATTCGAGTTCTTTCTTTACTTGATACTATACGCAACTATTCCTGTGGCGTATAGTAGGGTTTGCACTTAGAGCCTCTAAGCTTCAAAGCGAATCGGCTAGCATACTGTTTTGCTCTTTATATGAAAAATAGACTTGTTCCAAAATCCTTCGTGAGTTACAGTTTAATTGTCGAGAAAAAACAATAACTGGAAGGGGGACAAGTCTACTCTTTTTTTATATGCATTTGTAATTACAAGTAGACTTTACACGAAATATGAATGAAAATCAAGAACCCATTAAACTCAAAAAAACTAGTAAACTAGGTAAAGAAATTTTAGTTAAATATAAGCCGAAAAAAGATTTAAATCGAAAGGCTACTTCTTACATAGAGAAACATCTAAGTACACCATCAATTGTACGGTTTGAAAGTTGCCATAGTTTTATGCGATTTTTAACTACTGAAAAACTCGACAAAAAACGCTTAGAAATTACTAATGCTTGCGGTAATCGTTTTTGTCCAATATGTACATGGAAAACTGCTAAAAAAGATGCTATAAAAATTTCGATTTTATTGGAGTCTATCAAGTGTCAAGAAAGCTTGGAATACATTTTTCTGACACTTACAAGTCCGAATGTAACTGGTGAGGATTTGAAAGACGAAATTGATAAATTTAATCGATCTATTAATCGACTTTTTGCGAGAACTAAAGTGAAAAAAGTTGTGCAAGGTTATGTGCGAAAATTAGAGGTCACAACTGACCAAGAAAAAATCATTACAGACGAGCTGTATAAACGCAAAGAAAATTACTTTGTGAAGCGTGGTTTAAAGGTCGGGGATGCAAACCCACAATACGGTACTTATAATCCTCATGTTCATATCATTTTAGCGGTCAAAAAAAGCTATTTTGACGATACAAAGAGTTACATCAGTCAAGCTGAATGGCTCGATATGTGGAGAGGCTGCATGAAAGACCCATCGATAACGCAAGTGGACGTACGAAAGGTTCGCACCAGTGAAAAGAGTAAGTCAAATGCCATATTGGAGATAGCGAAGTATTCAGCAAAGGGATCGGACTTGTATCACAGTGAGCTGGTGTTTGATACGTTCTATATGGCACTTAAAAAGCGTCAATTGCTCGTTTATAGTGGTATGTTCAAGGTTTACGCCAAAATGTATGAGCGTGGAGAACTGGACAGCTACAAGGAGACGGACGACGCAATTTACACCCACTTGGTGCGTTCCCTCTGGAACAACTCGAAGTATGATAGCACGTTGCGAGAATTAACACCTGAAGAATTTGAGAAGTACAATGAACGAGCTTTGAAAATTGAAGAATCTGATGAAATATAATAGTGAGGGATGAACATATGAGTGAAGAGCATGGTCATTACAGGGAGAAAGAAAGGAAATCTCCAAGCGATATTGTCAATATAGAATTACTGGAAGTTTACAGTCACTATAACGGTATCTATCTGCGGTCGCCAGAAGAACAAGATTATATTGCTTTGTTGCGAAGAGAAATGTTAAGCTAAAAGACTGAAGGAGTTAGATGTTATGAAAAAATTATTATTGATTTTTCTGGTTATTATTAGTTTATTTTTAGTTTTATTTTTTTTGACAGAAGTATTTAAAGAAGAAATAATAGATGAAAATAATTATATTACAGCTACGGAAATGAATGCTGCTATAGATAATAAACAAGACATATTAGTATATTTTTATAAACCTAATTGTATTTATTGTGAAAAGGCAACTCCTATTATAATTCCTATGACTAATAAAATGGGAATTGATTTAAAAATTCATAATTTAGGAGAAAATCCTTCGGGTTGGGAACAATTTAATATTGAAGGTACTCCGACTCTTATACATTATAAGAATGGTCAAGAAGTTTCTAGATTACACGGATTACAAAGTGAAGAAGAATATAAAAAGTGGTTTGAAAGTCAATAATTTTAAAAAGTGATACAAAGTACAATATTAACTGTACTATGTATCACTTTTTTTATTTCATATTAAGATATTACAATACTCTCCAACCGTAAACTTGGTTATTAGCTCCTATCATAACCTCAATTTCAAGTTCTGCTTTAATAGCTTTAATACCAACTTTATTTGAATCGTACAATCTATATGTTGTTCCACCGTAGGCTTCGATATCTGTATAACCATATGTTGGATTACCAGGAAGGACTTTTTTAACTCTAATACATCTGTCGGGAACAAATGGAACACTACTTAGTGCTTGTATTGAATTTGGAGAAGCATTGCTGTTTATTGGAGCTGCAGAAGCAGAAACATTAAATCCAGCAAACGATATACAAATAATAGAAACTAAAGATAATAATAAATGTTTGAATTTCATTTTAACTCTCCTGTTTTTTTACTTAATATGCATATTATGTAACAATGGTAATATATTTGGAGTTTTTTGTATATATAATTATAGTAAATATTGTTATTTTTTCAAATTATATATTTGAATTCTATAGTTTACTAGCGTAAACTTATATCTCATAAATGAAGTTTTAACTATAAATAAAATGAATAATAATTAAAAAAAAGGAGAAGTGTAATGTGGGATACTTTAATGAATTAATATATTTGATATTATCTGATACTAATTTTCTATGGACTATTTTAGAACTTTTATTGGTTACTTCTTGTATTTCAACGATTTTATTTATACTGACTAAAAATCAATACGTTTCTTATCTTTCTGCAGGGCCGATCTTTTATATTCTTTCGAAATTATTATTTGAGTATGCTCATTTAATTCTTTTGATTTTAGCAATGACTTTACAAGCTCTTATAATTATTTTAATTCAAAATAATCAAAGCAAAAAAGAATTAAGGGTAAATGAATCGAATGCATATAAACAAGTAATCGATGAAAAATAAATGAATTGTCTTTTATAAATAATGACAGCAAACTAGAGGAACGGTAAAAAAAACTGTTCTTCTTTTTGTTTTGGCTTGGTGTTTACTAGATGTCACCCGAACCCTTTAGGCATGTAGCTGCTCTTTTTATTTGTTTGTTCGGAGAAAGAAAATGATTTGTGGAGTTGCGAGCGTAGCGAGTTCACCCTTTACAGTGAGCAGAGTCGTGTTAACCTATTTCGGTTCGAGCCACCTATCTTTTTAGCAAGGTGGCGCTGGCTCGAAAGATACACGACTCGAAAGGCTCGCTGTAAAGGGCAACGGAGGAAATGATTTTCCTCGTGAGTTACAGCAAGCACTTGGAGGGGTGGAGGTTTTTTTATGCCATCCAAGGGGCTCCCTTGGTCGCAAGTTTGAGGGGCGAAACCCTCAAGGTCTTTTGCATGCTGCAGCATGCTTTGGCGGTAGCCAACCACCCTCGGAGAG
>NZ_JBNFXM010000047.1:0-3704 GCF_049943995.1 Lysinibacillus sp. VIII_CA | reverse complement strand
CGGGACTCGTTGAACAGGGAATTTAACCTTATAATTACAATTTATTTTGTAAGAATTTATAAAGTTTTAACATCGGCAAAAGAAGTATTGTCTGTACAGTCTCAAAAAATAAAAATAGTAGCACACACCTTATGTATTCATGGAGATGGTCCACATGCCTTGGACTTTGCTAAAAAGATTGCTGCGCTTAGACAGCAACTACATTAACAATAAAGTAGATGATTTCATGCATACCCAATTGAAACATAAAAAAGTTCGCATAAATGGCGAACTTTTTTGATTGGAAGAGCTTTATTATTTTACATACATTTTCCTGTGATGCCTAGAGTTTTCAACAAGATGAATTAGCCACATCACTATGTAGGTTACCCCTAATCCGATACAAGCACCTGCTAACACATCTAGAGGGTAGTGTACACCGATAAAAATTCTCGAAAGTGCCATGAGGCAGGCCATTACTAGGAGTACAGCTCCGATTTTTTTTCGCTTCCAAAGCAAAGCAAATGCTAAAGCAAATGCCCCTGCCGCATGATTACTTGGAAAAGATGGGTCTAAATTTGATTTTTCAAGTAATAATATGACGCTATGATTGACGAATGGCCGTGGTCGAAAATATATCATTTCTATCATTTTATCGATACCAAGTGTAAGAAAAGCGATCGTTACGGCATACATGACTATTTTTCTATTTTCATGCTGATTTTGAGCGTTTGAAAACCATAGCCATATCAATATTAATCCAAATAGGATAGGGCCATATTTTGAAAACAAGAGGACAACTTGATCTAAAGTAGAGTATTGTCCAGCAAATTGGTTGAGTAGTTTAAAAAGTTGATAGTCTATTGTCATGTTTTCTTTAAGAGGAAACTCCTTCTAGTTTAGACATTTGTACATCATCCTCGGTGGATAAAAACTTTTCTAATTCACTTTTATTTTTTTCCAAATCAATATCTAGAACTGCGCCTACATTTACATGTTTGTTTTCAAAAGAACTGGCAACAGGAATCCGTAAAGTATCTACCCCATTAGAGTGTCCATCCATTAAACCTTTCCCAATCGCCAGAATTGTTTTTTTGTCAACATTCGTATCGATGTATGCCTCTGCAACACCTAATATTTTTGGTAAATTCATTAAGCTGTGAAAACTAATTTGTTCTTTAACCTTTGTCAGAATTTCCTGCTGTCGTGCCACTCGTCCGAAATCGCTTAAACGATCGTGACGGAATCGAGCATATGCTAGTAACTGGTCACCATGTAACGTTTGTTCTCCAGGAAATAATGTCATGCCAATGCCATAGGACATTTCATATGGGATGTCCACATCAATTCCATTGGGAGCTAAAAGATCTACAATTTTAGGGAATCCTTCAAAATCAACGATCGCATAGTAATTAACATCAATATTAAAGTTTTGCTTAATCGTTTTTCTAACAAGTTCGGGACCTCCAAAAGCAAACGCAGCGTTTATTTTATTCTTTCCGTAATCTGGGATATCCACATACGTATCTCTCATAATGGAAACAATTTTTACTTGGTTCGTCGTTTGATTATAGTGACCAATCATTAACGCATCCGATCTACCTTCATCACCTCTAGTATCACTACCTATCAATAGGACATTAATCTCACCAAATTGTAGGTCTGCGCCTTGGAATGGCTCAAAAGTTTCCACAGCTTCAGCTTCATTGTTACTGTCGTCTTCTGCCATGGCCAATCCACTATTGTACTGATAAAACCAATAAACAATCCCCAATACAATCATCAATGCGAATATGAAACATGAATTTTTTAGCCATCTACGGCTTGTTTTACTACTTTCCATAAATTAATAAATCCACCTATCCGTTATTTTTCAACAAAGATTTTCCGGTAAGTTGTACTGCTATTGCATCATCTAAATAACCAATAGGGAATACATAGTCCGGAATTACATCTACAGGAATAATAAAATATAATAATGTGCTTCCAATTATTGTTAATTCAAATAATGTACCTTTATCTGAAGTAAATTTTTCATATAACTCTTTTAACTTATTGATAAATGGTCCGACACTACCTACTTTTTGAATCTTTTCGTTAAAACTCTTATGAATGGTATGTTTGCCTTCTTCCGTTTGAGAAAATAAACCATAATCGTCTAATTTCTTTTCAACATCCTGCACTGAAAACTGGTTGTTGTACACATTAGATGCCTTAAGAAAGGTTTGTATGGCATCAACAGAGGTATGAATATCAGATTGTAAATCTTCCTGTCTTTGTTCCAGTGGATATCCCGCTGCTTCAAATAGCTGAATGAATGGAACACCAAGGCAGTCAGCAAATTTTTCTACATGTTGTGGTGTAGCTTTTCGTTTATTATTAATTATCCGTGAAATCGTAGCCGTATCAATTCCTGTCAGTTCACTAAACTTCCGCATGGATAACGAACGCTCTTTCAATAGCTCTTTCAACAATAAACCGAGAGTCACATTTTCTTTTCTTTCCGTCATATTCGATTCTCCCTTCTTCATTAAAATAACTGTTGAACAGAAGTGTATAATGTTGTTGACAAATTGTCAACACTTGGCCATTATCATGTGGCCATATGGAAGTAATCACACCAGCAGCCTTATGTGATTAGTTAAAAGATTTATTAGCGCATTGGCGTGTCTTTAATGATGGTGATAGGCTGATACATCTAGGTAGAATGCAATTAATAGTAAGAAGCGGATAGGTCTTGTATTCAGACTTTTCGAAAAATAAAAAGTTTTTTTCATCGGATTTTGTCGGATTTTATAAGTATCTCTTATTATTAGGCAAGTCCCAAAAAATAATAGTAGGAGGTACGAAGGATTGAAAAAGAAGTTTAAAATTAGTTTAGCCAGTCAAATTTTAATTGGTTTGATTTTAGGGATTATTGTTGGGGGTATTTTTTACGGAAACCCCAAAATTGAAACCTATTTACAACCTTTAGGTGATATTTTCCTGCATCTAATTAAGATGATTGTTGTTCCCATTATTATTTCGACATTAATCGTTGGTGTTGCTGGTACTGGAGACATGAAGCAACTTGGGCGATTAGGCGGGAAATCCATTATTTATTTTGAAATTATTACAACAGTAGCTATCGTAGTTGGATTACTTTCCGCGAATATTTTCCAGCCTGGCGCTGGAATAAACATGAACGAATTATCTCAAGGGGATATTTCGAAATACGTGACAACTACAGAAGAAGTACAGCATGAAGGACCGTTTGATATTATTGTAGGCATAGTACCAACCAATATCATTCAGTCAATGGGTGAAGGCGACATGCTTGCAATCATATTCTTCGCTGTTATTTTTGGTTTAGGTGTTGCGGCTATTGGTGATCGAGGTAAACCAGTCTTAGACTTCTTCCAAGGAGTTGCCGATGCGATGTTCTGGGTAACTAACCTTGTGATGAAATTTGCACCACTTGGGGTATTTGGTTTAATTGGTGTAACCGTTTCCAAATATGGTTTTGCCTCTCTCATACCATTAGCTAAATTGGCTATCCTTGTTTACGCAACCATGCTATTCTTTATATTTGTCATACTTGCACTTGTTGCAAAATTCGCGGGTGTTAATATATTGTTCTTAATTAAAGTATTAAAAGATGAGCTTATTTTAGCATTCTCAACCGCAAGTTCTGAAGCTGTATTACCGCGTATTATGTTAAAAATGGAGAAATTAGGGGCTCCGAA
>NZ_JBNFXM010000046.1:0-3730 GCF_049943995.1 Lysinibacillus sp. VIII_CA | reverse complement strand
TTGGAAGAAACACAACAACTCCAAGTCCAAAGCCGTCTAATTCCCAACCATCACAAAATGGCTCGAATAAAAAGCCTGCTGAGGATAAGGGTACGGATAAAAATACAACTAGGGTATTAAAACAAGACGAAGCTATAGATGTGGCAAGGAAGAAGCTTGCGCAAGAACGAGCAGAACTTCTTAATGGTAAATATATAGATCCAAATACAAATGATATCCATATTCCACATGTTATAACTGCTGCTGTTGATATGAAAACTGGAAAAACTTATACTGGTTATAATGGTGTTGGTACAGATTTAAGAACGGGAAATCCTAGATTCAATCCGACAGCATCGGATTTACACGATGATACTAAAAAGTTGGTGGAAAAAACTAAACAGAGAGCGATGGAAAAAGAAGGTAAAGATAGTTTTGAGAGATGGGAAGTAGAAAACTGTGCAGAAATTCAAGCAGTAAATCAAGCTTTTAAGGAAGGAGCAAAGCTTGAAGATATTATCTTGAGCACCATCTCTACGAAAAATGGTAAATACAAGGAAATGTGTGGGAATTGTAAAGTGACATTTGAGGAGTTTATTGTTGATATACCTTTTGGTAAAAAGTGAGGTTTTTAGAATGGAAAAACTATCAATAAAAACAAAAAAAATATTAAAACAATCAGGGTGGACACCAGAGCGAAAAAAAGATATTAGTTCACAAGTAAAATATTTAGAAGATAAAGGATATATAGTTTTCGATTGTGTAAAAGAGGCACTAGAGCAATTTGGTGAATTAAAGTGTATCTACGAATATAATGGAAAATTGGATGATTTTGTGATAGATCCGGAGGAAGGGCTGGGGGATTTAGACAGAAGACATTATAAAAGATATGAAGTTATAATAGGTGAGGATTTGGTTGTAATTGGTACTGCTTTTAGAGATAATGCAGTATTGTATATGTCTAAAGCAGGGGAAGTTTACGCAGTACGAGATGATTACTATATTTGGAAAATTGGTTGCGGAATATATGAAGCTCTCAACAATTTATGTGAAGGGAGAGAGTTAAAAGTAATACATGAAGAGCATTTAGAAAATTAAGGTGATAAGTATTACCTAGCGCTGAATGAAACCGTTAATTACACATAACTCATGTAATACACTTATGAAGATTTCGTCCTTTCATTTTTTCATTTGTACGCATATTAATGCGTGAATTTTTCACCTGAATAACGGTATTCCATTACAAAAAGCAGGTCGATTGTGGTTAGATAACTCCATGATAGACCTGTTTTTGTTATCTTCGTTTTTTTGAAGATTTTTCAAGAAAAGGGATGTATACTATCCAAGCATGAAAAATTACTGGAATGATGCAAAAACAAAGTTGGTTCAATTTATATTAATCAAAATTATTATGCATGGGTACCAATGGATGCAAATGTTGGAGAGATGTATGAAGTTATTGTTAAAGATGAAAAGTAAATTTATCAAGAACAGTAGGAACCATCTGAAATTGATAAAAAATATGTTACTACACAATAAGAGTACGTTAAATTGAATGAATGATAATATGGTGGTAGCTGGGAAAGACAACTGCCACCATTTTTTTAGATCAGTCTGGTTTTATAATTTAAGGGGACGGTTAAAGACAGACCATAAAGGGCTTAGATATCTATCTTAGGCTGTATTAATATACTAAACTTCAATTAACTGAAACTTTTAGTTTTTAAAGGCTTATTATTTGAATCAACAGTCTATGAAGGTAAGCATACACACAAGATTGGTTGCAATGAAAGCTATAGAAGACTGCTATAATTAGTAACTCGATTCATATTTACATACGAGAATGACAAAGCACTTGGCGATAAACAAGGATATAAATAGTTTTTTTAATTGTGTACAGTTAAAGATATCCTTGAATTTGAATTAATAACTCATGAAGGCTGGACCATCAAGGAGTACTATGTAAACAGTTGTCTAGGAAGAAAAGTGTGAGAATTAGGCGAGATGACATTTTACATGCAGGAGGTAGTTTTGTATGGAATAGTGACTAAATAAACGATAATGACAAAGCTCGTGGCGATGAACAAGAATATAAATAGATTTTAATTGTGTACAGTTAAAGATATCCTTGAATTTGAATTAATAACTCATGAAGGCTAGGCCATCAAGAAGTGCTCTTTTAACGCTAATGTAATAAGAGAGAGAATAGGCGAGATGACATTTTACTTACAAGGGACCTCTGTATGGGTGGCATAAGCACGAAACACACGAGATTAAACAAGCTAAAGGGTTTAAACGTTACACTTGCCAAGTAGTATAAAAGATGTCATACTGTCGATATAAAAATAACTTATAAAACTTGCAAATATTAATAAACTTAGAAAATTTATAAACTTAAAGCACTTGATTGTCTATAACAGGCGACAAGTGCTTTTTCATGTTTAAATACGTAAATTGTAAAGATTGCGCTTATTTAATTAGTGTACTAAGTGTTAAATTTTATACAAGTATTAGCATACAAGGGGAAGAACAGGCGATGGAAATAGAGGTTTCGATAGATAAGTTCGTTATAGATTATAAGGATGTACCACATTCAGCATTTTTACGTGTTTATATGTTGGGGGTGAAGAAATATCAAGTGAAAATGAAGATTTATAGTGGAACATATAGCTATGAATTGCACATGCGGAAAAGTGACGATGTATACATTCATCTATATTTTAAAAACTTTAGAGAAACAGAAGGCCACTTACATACCCTAAGGATTGAGACAAGGCCAGAGCATTACTCACATTTCAGAGAAATACTAGAGATGATAGGAAAGCGGGCAAACCGAGTAGAATTTGTGAGCTGTGATGTAGCGTATGATATACAAACTGGTTTAGAAAATATAGTGGTGATACCGACAGATGCACGGAGGAATATGACACACTTTGATACAACGCGATATTTTGGTAGAAGTGACCAGCGTAAAAGGAATGGTTATTGTAGGATGTATGATAAAAGACTAGAGTTAGCAAAGGTGTAATCCACCTATACTCAGAAAGAAATGTATGCTTGAGTTGTAAAAATGTACTAAAATCATTTAGTAGTGATTATAAAAATATTGAATTATATATCTATGAAGCCAAAGAAAATATGTATAAATTAAAGAATGGTAAAGTTATGGAAGATTAATAAAATGATAGGTGATAATAGTGGAAAAGAATTTTATAGTACAGTATGAGTTAGAATTTCCAAATGAATATACAAGCGATCTAGTTAAGCAAGTAGGTGAAATTATGGAAATACCAACCAATTTAGCAAGAGAAACCAAGTTTGAAAATATTCAAGATTTTGAATCCGAATCAGAGATTATTCGCATAATGACAAAACCGGAAAACTCTAGTAATTTCATTTTAGTGAAATTTAGTAAAGTAGATTGGTACTATGCAATTGTAATAAGATGTAATCAAAGCGTACACGAAAAAATTAAGCATGTATTGATGGAATTAAATGAAAACATTATTGAAGAGTATGGGGATTCTCCTTATGATTCAATTGAGAATGTTTTTCAAGTAGAGATAACCTATTGTTAAAATATGCAGAAAGATTCAATATACCTATATAAAAATTTTGAAAGTAATCAATTTTAGATTTAATTAAGAATTACTCACAGACCTCAATTGACCTCAATTCCGCCCTAGACATGATGGGGATGATCCCTGTTGGTGGGGGTGATGCTTAATGGGTCTATTAGGATTAGCAGGAA
>NZ_JBNFXM010000045.1:0-3813 GCF_049943995.1 Lysinibacillus sp. VIII_CA | reverse complement strand
GTTTTATAAGTTATTTTTATATCGACAGTATGACATCTTTTATACTACTTGGCAAGTGTAACGTTTAAACCCTTTAGTTTGATTAATCTCGTGTGTTTCGTGCTTATGCCACCCATACAGAGGTCCCTTGTAAGTAAAATGTCATCTCGCCTATTCTCGCTCTTATTACTTTACTATAAAAATAGTACTCCTTGATGGTTTAGCCTTCATGAGTTAATTATTCAAACTCAAGGATATCTTTAACTGTAGACAATTTAAAAACTATTATATCCTTGTTTATCTCCACGAGCTTTGTCATTGACATTCACTTTTTACCATTCTCCACCCATACTACCCTCGACATGTAAAAATGTCATCTCGCTTAATCCTCACGCTTCTTATCGTTGGGCAACACCCTTGATGTTACTGCCTTCATGACATGTTGATTTTAAACACTACATTGTTTCATCTCACCAACAAATTCTAATTTCTCTTTTTTATTCTCATATATAGAGTAGTAAGTGTGGTGACTTTATTTAACACCTATACTGTCAATGGCATATTCGCCTAACCACGATGAGTTGTAATCATAAAGTCGTATTGTTTTAACCATAAAAAAAACCTCGAAAGGTAGTTAGTCAATCAAGGTTATAGTTAAAACACTCAAAAAGTAGTTATTTTGTTCCTACTCCAAATTCTCCTCTCTTCTTTATCTATACTAAATACTTTTAAAGCCATAGTCAGTATTTTCCTTCGTAGACGAAATCAATTGCTTTTTCGCCTCTTTCCTCTAAATCTGTTTTAAAATCTATCGCAATTTCTTTCATATTATTGTAGGATTCTTCTACTGGTTCCCATATCTCAAAATGTCCTTTACAAAAGGTACACTATAGTATAATACTTATCGCTTTTATATTGTTTTTAAATATTCTATTTCTTTACCAGTCCATTTTTTATGAATCAACTCACAGATTTGATCGGAAAGAGAAAAAATTTCTTTCCACTCTGAGCTTTTTTTTATAGAGGAACTATCCCATACTTTCATTTGATTCATTGAAAAATACACATCTTTTAATTTTTTACTTTTTTCAAAAATTTCTTCATCTATAATTCCTTCATTAACTAATCTATCAAGGGTAAATTCACTTAAATAGGCTGGTGCTTCTATTGCAAACTCTTCAAGAAGATAATACTCTATTAAATCATCTGACAATGTTAAAACATTAGAATTAGAATGTTTTAATGTCTCTAAAAATAGTTTAAATGATTCTCCAATTGATATCACAATTTACTCCCCTTCTTTAATCAATTTGTATTGTAGTACCTTTATCATCAATAGTAGGAACGTAACCATCCTCTTTTTTATATACCTTCACTTTTTTTGTTTTTCCATTTGAAAATCCATAGTATGAACCCTTATGCACTCCTCCACCGCCATGATAGAACACACTTCCATCCGGATTAGTGAATTTCCAACCGGATCCATTCCTTCCGTAAATACCCTCATTCCAATCCGGACCTAAAATTGACTTAATTTCGCTTTTAGAGTTTCCATACAATCTTTCAGGATTCGCAATAATATCATCAAATGATGCAGGTTTCCATTGAACATTTCCATTCCCATATTTATTTTTGTAATAATTATTCCAATCTTGTCCAGATACTGGATTCTCTGCTCCAAAATCTGTTTTAGTTCCGCTGACCGGCTTACTATTATTACCCGTACCCTTATCCTCAGCAGGCTTTTTATTCGAGCCATTTTGTGATGGTTGGGTATTAGATGGTTTCGGACTTGGAGTTGGTGTGTTTCTTCCAACTGTTCCTGTATCCTCTATGTGTCTAACGTCTCCACCTGCTAATGCAAAATTCTGCTGCTGTGATTGTACCATCTGACGCAGTTGCTGTTTGACTTCGGCTACTTTGGATTGTATCTGGGTTTTCACGTTCACTACTTGCTTTTTGACTTTTTCTTTTACACTGCCTAAGAGACCTTTATTCGCATTTTGAACACTTTTATTGATGCTCTTAAATGGTTATCTTTTCAATTTACGTACTTAAACATGCATAAAAGCACTTGTCGCCTGTTATAGACAATCAAGTGCTTTAAGTTTATAAATTTTCTAAGTTTATTAATATTCGCAAGTTTTATAAGTTAGTTTAATATTGACAGTATGACATCTTTTTACCACATGGCAAGTGTAACGTTTAAACACTTTAGCTTGTTTAATCTCGTGTGTTTCGTCTTATGACATCCATGAATAATCGGTTTTAAGTAAAATGTCATCTCGCCTATTCTCGCTCTTATTACTTTACTATAAAAATAGTACTCCTTGATGGTTTAGCCTTCATGAGTTAATTATTCAAACTCAAGGATATCTTTAACTGTAGACAATTTAAAAACTATTATATCCTTGTTTATCTCCACGAGCTTTGTCATGCTCGTTAGTTTGTTAGCCATTCAATGTAGTCCATGTACAATGTCATCTCGCTTAATTATCGTACTTGTCACTCCATTCTACTTGTAAAACCGAACTCCATAATGGTACTATCTTCATAAGCTCTCGATTCACAAACAAATCATTTTCTTATTGTCTCACTCAAATATTAGCTGATTTAATATAAATTAAAGTAAAAACCTTGAAAGGCATTTAGCCAATCAAGGTTTAAGAATAGTATTAAGATTTATTTACTCATATACTAATTCACCTATTTCACTATATAATCATCTAATTTTTCAATACTATACTTTGATTTTTTAGCTTTCACAAGATTTGAGACATTTCATCATAAAGTTACTCGATCAATTCACTCCAAATTTTAGGAAATTAAGTGATTTTGTATTTTTTAAGTTTAATAATATTTGCGAATTTTTATAATTTGTTTTGTTGTAAAAATGCTTCTAAAATCCTTTCAATAGGTAAACTAGCATTTTTCAGTAATTTCTCTACTTTGTCCTTTATTTGCTTATTAGAAGCAATTATTTTTTTATACTCTTCACCATCAAAAGAACGTAAAGAATCTATTGCATATTCAGCCACTTCATCACTCTCATTAAGTAAATCTAATAATAAATTAAATCCATATACTCCGTTATCTTCATCTATACAGTAGGCTAATCTAATTTTATATTTATCATCTCTATCTTTTAATCCTCGAATTAAATTCTCCCAATCAATATTAGTAAACTCACTCATCAATTCTTGCACATACATAAATTCATCGTCATAAAAATAATTATCTGCGCTATTTTCAGATAATACTGCATCTACTTTTTCGTACATTCACTTTCCTCCTCTATTTACTAAAACCACCTGGTAATGGAGCATTAATTTGTCCTGTTGGGTAGCCGCTAACTACCGTATCACCTATTTTAATAACATCAATTTCTACACCATCAACAATCCCCCTATGCAGAGTTGCTCCATCTCTACCTCTAATACTTATTGAAGGAGAATTACCAATATCAGTTATACTATCTAAGATTTTAAGATCACTCCAACCTTCAGGAAATGTTGTACTATTTTTTATTTTCGAAAGATTCCCATCAGGAAATTGAGTTATATATTTGATATCTTTTGTACCATCAGGGTTGATTTTAATAACTTCTGTAGCATAGTTAGAATGGCTATTATTAATGGTTGATGAATGCCCCCCAATAATTTCATTTTTATTAGGGTTCTTTCTCTGCCCCAAAAGTATTTTTTCCTTCATTTCAGGTGTGATAATTGAACTATCTCCGCTGACTGGCTTACTATTATTACCTGTACCCTTATCCTCAGCAGGCTTTTTATTCGAGCCATTTTGTGATGGTTGGGTATTAGACGGCTTCGGACT
>NZ_JBNFXM010000044.1:0-4721 GCF_049943995.1 Lysinibacillus sp. VIII_CA | reverse complement strand
CATAAAAGAAATTTGATTAGCTCAAATTGTTTTGCTGGCATCATTTTGATGTCCAAAATTTTGTTTCGTTCACTAGCAAGGCTAGCAACTCAACTTTATTGATTACGTTTTGCTTGTTCAGTTTTCAAGGTTCATTTTTATTGATTGTCCTGCGACAAGAATTAATACTATCAGAATAAAATACAATAGTCAATAACTATTTTAATATTTTTTCGTAGTCGAAGTGACAGGTTCTATAATATTACATAATAACATTTTATCTGCTAACACTTTCCTTCAATTGTTTAACACTACGAATCGCTGCTCCGATTTCGTTAGGAGGTAAAGATGAAAAGGAAGAGCGGTGTACTTTAATGTCCGCTGTGATATTTGGTTATAAAGATACATTGAAAGTCGTCAAGATAGAGAACCGGCAACTTTTGTTACTGAAAGACATCCTTTTTTGCAGCCCCATCAATAAAAACACAGTTACGCTACACATCTATGAAACATTGGCGCAACCATGGAAGTAATTCAAATTTTGATGGGAGCATGATAAATGTGTAACTACTAGGAAAATATCAGAAGTACGTTTAGCTTATTTAAAATCGTTAAAATCATTGAATCGAAATTTCAAACTCAGACTTAAATAATATATAACGAAACCAGACACGTTTTTTGAACGTTCTGGTTTCTTTTAAATTAATATTTATTTATCTACATTAAAACCTTTTAATAAATCTGCAAAAGCATTATTCAAAGGCTCTGCTTCTTTCTCTTGCTGCTTCATGTACTTTTGTACACTACGTTTATCCACTTTACCTCCACCTTCTTTTTTACGGCGAGCTTCAAAAGCAGATAACTTCTCACGATAGCCACACTTACATACGAAGATTTGACCATCACCTTCGCCACGTAATTCAAGCTTTTTCTTACACTGAGGACAACGTGCATTCGTCACACGCGACACATTCTTACGGTGACCACATTCACGATCTTGGCAAACAAGGATTTTACCTTTTTTCCCGTTCACTTCAAGCATTGGCTTACCGCAATCAGGGCAAGTTTTTGTTGAAATATTATCATGCTTAAATCTCTTATCGCTATTTTTAATATCAGCTACAATTTCTTTTGTATGTTGCTTCATTTCATTAATGAAGGTTTCTTTTTTCAGTTTGCCTTTAGCGATTAATTCTAGCTTTTGCTCCCATTCGGCTGTTGTTTCAGGAGATTTTAACTCATTAGGAACTAAATCAAGTAACTGACGACCTTTAGAAGTGATATGAATATCTTTACCACGCTTTTCAATTAGGAATGAATTGAATAACTTATCAATAATATCGGCTCGTGTTGCCACCGTTCCTAATCCACCTGTCGATTTTAACGTATCAGCAAGCTGCTTATTTTGCGTGTTCATATACTTTGTAGGATTTTCCATTGCCGATAAAAGTGTAGCCTCAGTAAAACGTGCTGGAGGCTTCGTTTGCCCTGATGTTTGAGTAATTAAATTTACTTTTAATACTTGGCCTTTTTCGAGACGAGGCAATAATTGCTCCTTCACATCTTCGCTTGATTCCTCATCATCAAAGCGATTTGAGTAAACTTCTTTCCATCCGGCAGAAATTACTGTTTTCCCACGAGCAATGAATTTTTCGTTGCCAATTTGACCTTGCACGGTTAACTGTTCATATTCATAAGCTGGGAAAAGCACCGCTAAGAAACGTTTTACAACTAAATCATAAATTTTACGTTCTTTATCGGTAAAGTTTGCAAAGTTCACGTATTCTTCTGTAGGAATAATTGCATGGTGATCAGATACCTTGCTGTCATCCACAAACGATTTATTCGCTTTAATTGGTTTTGAAAGCACTTTGTTTGCTAACGTTCGATATTCTCCTATACCGCATGCTTTTAATCGTTCTGGAAGGGTGCTAACGATGTCTGAAGATAAATATCGCGAATCAGTACGAGGATAAGTAAGCACTTTATGAGACTCATATAGTTTTTGCATGATATTTAATGTTTCTTTGGCTGAGTATCCAAATATTTTATTTGCATCACGCTGTAGCTCCGTTAAATCATATAACCCTGGAGAGAAAGACTTTTTCGGCTTACGTTCAATCTCGATTACTTTTGCATCTTGTTTATCTAATGAATTAACAATAGCATCCATTTTTTCTTTACTAAAGCTACGTGAATTACCACTCGCATCTTGCCATGTTAATTTTAATTCTTTTGTTTGTGCCTCAATTCCATAAAACGTTTGTGCCTTGAAGTTCTTGATTTCATCTTCACGAGCAGCAACCATTGCTACTACAGGAGTCTGCACTCGCCCTGTATTTAGCTGAGCATTAAATTTAGTAGATAGCGCTCTACTTGAATTCAATCCCAAATACCAGTCTGCTTCACTACGAGCTACAGCAGCTTGATATAGATTGTCGTAATTCTTTCCAGGTTTTAAGTTTGCAAAACCATCTTTAATTGCCTTATCAGTAACAGATGAAATCCATAGACGCTTGATTGGTTTATTCACTTTCGCACGATCAATAATCCAACGAGCCACTAATTCCCCTTCACGTCCGGCATCTGTTGCGATGATAATTTCATTCACATCATTACGTGTAAGTTGAGATTTAACTGCATTATATTGCTTACTTGTTTGTTTAATTGTTGTTAATTTCAGACGCTCTGGTAGCATTGGTAAATCTTCTAAGTTCCACTTTTTATATTTTTCATCATAGCTCTCTGGGTCGGCTAAAGTGACTAAGTGGCCTAAAGCCCATGTAACAATATATTTATCTCCTTCAATATAACCATTCCCTTTTTTGTGACACTTCAGCACGTTTGCTATATCACGTGCAACTGAAGGTTTTTCTGCTAACACTAAACTTTTAGCCATATATAACATCCTTTCGTACTTCCTAATGTTTAATATAGCACATGCTTTATACTTAAACTTCTTTTAAGCAAATCAGAAAATTAACTGTAAATTAACAGGAATTCTCTCTTAGATGCTATACAACGCTTATTAGAGCTTCGCGGCGAAGGAGATGGTCAAATCCTTGTATGTAAATGTGGCTATCGTGAGAAGTTATCTGCTTTTGAAGCTCGCCGTAAAAAAGAAGGTGGGGGCAAGGTCGATAAACGTTCCGTACAAAAGTACTTAAAGCAACAAAATAATGAGGAATCTGTAAACAACGCACTCGCTGAAATCCTAAAAGGTTTAAAGTTTGATAACTATAAAGAGCAAATTCACATTCAGTGTGAATTTGCTCTTTTATTATGCATACTCAAATCCTCTCAACATATCTTGAATTAACTGAATATTCCATATATATAAAAGGAGGTTTTTAATGGAAGCAAAAAATTTTAGGCCTCGTAATGTGATTTTTATGACCATTGTTGTTGGTGTATCTGTGTTAATTGGTCAGTTAATTTATGTGTTGTTTATTGATGTGCCATTCCCTTAGTAGCCTTATATCTTTAGCCGTCTGAGTAAATACTTTTCATTTTCTTTGATTTCCAAATGATTCGGTTTCCATTTTCGTGCCTCTAAGTTATGTTGATAGGCATTTTCGAATAGCCGTAACTCCCTATATAACAGACTTAGTTGTAAATGAGGTAACCATGTTGAGTAAGCTCGTTTTTGAATAGTCATTGAATCGACCGAAGCTTGTTGCAAAGCTTGTGAGTACCAGTAGATAGCCTCTTTATGTTTTGATTGCTCCATAAAAAATTGGCCCATTCGGCAACATGCTTCTGGCTTTGGTCGGTCATACAAGAAAGATTGTAAAATAGCTTGTTGAGCGTGATTATCATCCTGTAACAATCGAAAGCATTCCCCTATATGCAAACATGCTTCAATGCGATCATCTGTAGTGCCTAATTCGCTATCCAGAAATGTATTGTATTGATTAATGGCCTCTAGATAACGTTTATGCAGCTTTAATTCATTTGCATAATGAAATGAATCCCTTGCAGAAAAAGTATGTCCCTTTTGAATTAATCCTTCATAGATACATAAATTGCGATGAAGATCCTTTGTTAACGGTAAATGTGTAACAGCGATATCACTGTGAAAGAGCTGGCCAGATACCTTTAAAAATTCATGGACAGCACCCTGCCATTGAAAATGATTGGCTCTTTTTACTAGACGATACTTTCGCTCACTGCATTCCACTATTCCATCATCATCTAATACTAGGTAATGATCCATAGTGACAGCATCAACAGTTGGGTACAATGATTGCTTTAGTAGCAATAGTTTATGTTGGTTTTCCTTTGTCATAATATCGTCTGCGTCAACCCATAGAATATAGTCTTTTGTTGCCTGTTGAAAGGAAAAATTGCGTGCTTTTGCAAAATGATCGCACCATGGAAAATCAAAAATGCGAGAGGTGTAATTTTGGACAATATCTTTTGTACGATCAGTTGAGCCTGTATCAATAATATTCATCTCATCCACTATATGCCGAACCGAATCTAAGCATCTTTCAATCGTACATTGTGCATTTTTAACAATCATACATAAACTAATCGATACCATCTTTCCCCTCCTTCTCATGTAGTAATATACTATGCTAGTTCATCCCATTTTCGAAACAATTTTTCGTTATCCCCCTACTTTCTGGCTGACATTGTAAAATAAAAAAACGAACGCTGAACTGAACTGCACCCCAATTGTTAGACACATCTAACAATTGGAGGTGTAGTTTTTTTATGACGAAATTTACAAATGAACA
>NZ_JBNFXM010000043.1:0-5423 GCF_049943995.1 Lysinibacillus sp. VIII_CA | reverse complement strand
TTGGAAGAAACACAACAACTCCAAGTCCGAAGCCGTCTAATACCCAACCATCACAAAATGGCTCGAATAAAAAGCCTGCTGAGGATAAGGGTACAGGTAAAGTTGCCTCATACCCACCTAGAACTCCAGAGGCTACTGCAAAAGCGCAAAATGTGGTAGGAGAGCTGAATAATATACTTGGAGATGGTAAAAGAGCGCCAAATCCAGTTGTTTCTGTAATAACGCACAAAAATGGAACGGTTTCAGTTGGGTTTTCAGGTGAAGCAAGTCCGAAGAATATTGAAACAGCAAGACAATTACAAAATGTATTAAATAAAAAATATGGAGATAAATACACTGTAAAGGCTGAACCAATGCCTACAGATAAGCTAGATACAATAGAGGGCGGTAATCGTGTCGGTAATTGTGCAGAATCAAAAGTAGTAAATGCTGCACACGATAACCCAAGTGAAATAACAGGTATGGACACTGTTTGGCGCTCGTCTAAAAAAGAAAATCCGTATCCATATGCAGAAAATTCAAACCAAATGAATCCATGTTTAACATGCAGTGATTTAAAAAATATAGAGGAGTATATGAAATATGCAAATGCCAATAAAAAATAATCACATCCCACCTATGGGAGATTGTACAAATCTATTTGAACGATTGTCAAAATATATTTCTAAATTTGATGAGAAATGGATAGATGAAATAGAACCCGCAAAAATAGAGGACATAGATACGCTAAAAAATCTAACACAAATTAATAAATATAACTATCATTTTCCTAAAGAATATGAGATTTATTTAAAGTATATGGGGCAGGATGATAAAGGTTTACTAAAAACCCAACTTCCAGGTTATGCTTCAATTTCTGAGATAATTGATACTTATGAAGGGATACATGAAGAAGAACCAGACACTTTAAGTGATAAATATATACATTTTTTTCAAACTGAATTATTCTATGGTCAACTATCATTTGATTTTACCCAAACTGATAATCCTCAGATTGTTATGACTGATGAGGATAGCCAGTTTGTAAGTTATTTTGCAGATAGCTTTGAAAAATTCTTATTTCAATGTGCCTTTAGTAAATACGAAAGATTAAATTATGATAAGAGTATAATCTTTGCGGGATCATCTAGTATGCTTAAAGAAGCTATAAAGAGACACAATGAATCAGATGTTTTTGACATAATTGAAAAATTTTCAGAAACATATGATTTCCAAAGAGCATGGTTTAGTGACCTGACCCATCACATAGGTTTTAAAGAAGGCATTAGCTTTTATATTGAACATAGAGATAATTCTTTGTGTGGGTTTATAGCAGGTGATTTAGATAAACAAATCGACAATATTGCCGAAACTTTACTAGTGGAATTAAATGTTAATAAAAAGAACTAAAGTTTTCAAAGAGCGTATATGCAAATTTTTGTCCAAATGTTTGCGTGCTATGCCGATTTTGGAAAGAATTTTATGAAATACTACTATGCTTGGAGTAGACTACCGTTCTGTATAATAGTAAGGAGTAATTGCAGAATAAGGTGTTACTACAAAACATTGAATTATTAGCATAATCTTCTCATTCAAACATAATGCCACAATGCGAGCTGACCGCCCGTGTTGTGGTTTCTTTTTTTCCTACCTTTATATTAATCCGGTTGGAAGTGTGGATTATCCTGTGGGTGGAGGAGGCACATAGGGTATGGGTAAATATAATAAAAATGATACTAATATTGATTTCGATTTTAGAGAATATTTAAAAACCAAAGTTGGTGACCTGCTGAAGAAATGGAAGATCCCCACGCACATCATATTTTATTTAAAAAAGGCTTTGGGAAATCTCAAAAGGGCTTGTTAAGGGGGGACAAGAGATATTAAGAGAGTGTGACATAGACCCAGTTTTCGGTTCTGAAAATTTGGCATGGGCACCAAATAGAGTTAGAGGTCAGCAGAGTATTGTTGCACTTAAAAATATAGTAGATAATATTAAAGAAGTAAAAAAATAGTGGTTATGGCTGGGGTGATATAGTTAAACGCTACAAGAAGATGGTGATAATATGAGGTATATACCACTAGCTAAAGAAATTCGTACAGCTATCAAACAAAATAATGTTGAAAAGGTAGTCGAGTTAATTGGTTCAGATATGGAACTCTTGAATATGGTTACAACATTTGGAACTTGGCTGCATGTTGCAGCTACACATGGAAAGCTTGTAATAGTCAAGCGACTTATAGAATAAGATTATGGGGTGTGTTGTATTGTCGTAATAGATTATATGACCAAACAAATAATCGAAGAAGTAGAATATTGGGGACAAATAGATGTGCCGTATATTCCAGGATACCTTGCTTTTAGGGAACTTCCTATGGTAATAGAAGCAGTGAAAAAGCTACGATGTGAACCAGATATTTATATGTTTGATGGAAATGGTTATCTTCATTATAGACATATGGGGATCGCAACACATGCTTCTTTTTATTTGAAGAAACCTACAATAGGTGTTGCTAAAAGTTACTTGAAGATAAAAAATACCGATTTTCAAATGCCGAAAAATGTAATAGGAAATTTTACTTATATTAAGGTTGATGGTGAAGTATATGGGGCAGTATTGAGAACAAGAAAGGATGTAAAGCCCATTTTTATTTCATGCGGTAACTGGATTGATTTAGAGACTTCAATAAAAATAACTCTACATTTTGTAGATAAAAATAGTCGATTACCAATTACCACACGTTATGCAGATTTAGCTACTCATGAAAGTAGAAGAAAATATACTCAATAGATTCCTTGGGAAACTTTTTACTGTTCTTAATTGGCTATTAATAAGATTCAAATAAGAAGCAACTCTTTTTTCTGATCCTTAAACTATAATAGTATGGGGCTACTATCTTTTATTCACTTAAAAATTTAATAAATTATATAAAATCTTACCTACGAGTGAAAAGATGTTAAATTCCCAAAAATGTAAACTTACTTTTTGTAATTCTATACTTAATTACAAAATTGAAAATTATTATTAAATGAAATGTGAGATGTTTACAGTGTGAAAATTATAGCACAGTATGAGTTAGAGTTTCCAAATGAATATACAAGCGATCTAGTTAAGCAAGTCGGTGAATTATCGAAACACAAACTAATCTAGCAACAGAAACGGAATTTGACAATATATAAAATTTTTAAGCCAATTCAGAGATTATTCACATAATGACAAAACGGCAATACTGATTTAGGGAGGAATGCTATGAATAATAATGTTGATTATGAAAATATCAAAGATTCTGTTGTATATAGTTTTGAAGAATATATAGAAAATGAAGGATTTACGGCATCACAATCTGCAGCAAAAATATTTGAAGAAGATTGGAGAGAGCTAAATTATAATGCTTTTACAAAAGCTGCATATTATATTTGTGTTGCAATTGAGTGTTTTAAACTTAAAGAAATACCAGATTTTATATATGAAAATTTAGGTTTTTGTATCAATAGTAATGAATTTAAAGGTGATGCTAATAAAGGAGATATAGAACAGTTATTGCAAGATATAAATAAATGTATACAATTAATGGGGACTGAAGATTATAAGGTTATTGAATCGAGCTTTGGTGCTAAATCAAGAATTGAATATATTCTTAGTTTAAAACCGTAATTAAACAATAGGAATTATCAAAATATTACAATTGAAGCTGGTTAGCCCACTATCAAGAACTTGAAAGCCTTTTTGAATTGCATCCTAAGTATTGAGGAAATCATAGCTTTTAACATAAGAGTTGAAACTGTGATTTCTTTTTTGCTTGGGCAACATGTGCTTTTACAATATGTGCAGAATGGTATGGATAATATGGCGAGCGTACTGAATCTAAACAAAACAGACATGGATGCTAGGCTCCAAAATGTCATATGCTCTGTTTATTGAGGATTATCTCAAAGTGTCTGATGCAAATGCGCCAATTAAAGAAAATTTTGAAGCAGCGGTCTCATTAATTAACCCTGTTAGGAAAGTGAAAAAGGGCGAAGAAGTATTAGAAAACGTACGAAATTGGGAAAAGGTAATAGAAGAAACCTACGATCTTGCCAATAATAGCCAAAAGGCAAAGGATGCAAAGACAACCCAAAAAGAAATCGATCAACTAGGCGAGTATGTGAAGAAGCATGATAAGGGTAATACTGTAGGTAATTTTGCAGGGAAAATTGATGCTAAAAATATTCCTAACATGTCTAAACAGGAAATATTAGATGGATTGCCAAAAGATTGGAAGTATACTGAAAATAATGGTTTTGTTCACATTAGAGATGGTAATGGAAACGTTCGAATGAAAATTGATCCACCAGACAAAGTTACAAAGTATGACCATGTTCATATACTTGATGAAAACGGTAATCCGCTTGATGTAAACTTGAAAATTGTGGATAGAAAGAGCCCCGATGCTCATATACCTTATAAAAAGTGAGATGATTAATTTGGAAGCAAAGAATATTCAGAGTGAATTAGAAGCTATGCATTATTGGGATGCAAGAGTATTGCAAATGGACACTAGTTTTTTTGGTGACGAGATTACCATTATGTTTGAAGACACAGATTATAATGTGAATTTACTATTCACAGGTTGTTCAAAGTTTTCATTTATAACAAGTGTTGAGGATAGATTAAAACCTCTAAAAGAATTAACTAAACCCCAGATTCCTTATTTTATTCAGGATATTGAAGTCAGCGAATTGGAAATTAAGGATGGAAAAAACTTATTAATGTGTAATATTTTAATGCCTCCATTAAATGTAGAGGTTGTATGTACAAGAATTTTTATTGACAAAGTATAAGTCCTTGATTGGCTATATTGTCACCCTAGAGGAGGAGAAGGAACAATGAAATAAAGATTAAAGAATGGACCCAATTAACAATAATTGTTTGTGAATCGAGACTTCATGAAAGATGTGCTATTGCAGCACTAATGAAATAAGATAAAGCACTTGATTGTTTATAATAGGCGACAAGTGCTTTTTCATGTTTAAATACGTAAATTGAAAAGATTACGATTATTTAATTAGTGTACTAAGTGTTAAATTTTATACAAGTACTAGCATACAAGGGGAAGAACGGTTGATGGAAATAGAGGTTTCGATAGATAAATTTGTTATAGATTATAAGGATGTACCACATTCAGCATTTAACGTGTTTATATGGTCGGAGTGCAGAAATATCAAGTGAAAATGAAGATTTATAGTGAAACATATAGCTATAAATTACACATGCGGAAAAGTGACGATGTATACATTTATATATATTTTAAGAGAAATTGAAGGACACTTACATACCCTAAAGATTGAAATAAGACCAGAGCATTACTGACATTTTAAAGAGATGTGTCAGTCGCTTCACAGGAAGAAGAAGCAGACCTCGATTCCGCCCTAGACATGATGGGGATGATCCCTGTTGGTG
>NZ_JBNFXM010000042.1:1818-5652 GCF_049943995.1 Lysinibacillus sp. VIII_CA | reverse complement strand
TAAGTATTTATATTGTTTTATTAAATCAAATGACAAATCAGACAGACTTGTTAATTGGAATGCCAATTAACACGCGAAGCCGTGACGAAGAAGATTTAGAGGTATTTGGCTATTTTGTGAATACTGTTCCATTACGTATAGCATTTTCTCCAACAGATACTTTTTTAGAGGTAGTTCAAAAAGTTAGTTACTCTGTAAAAAAAGCTAAAGAACATAGACATTATCCATTGAATCATCTTACTCAGCAATTTATAAATCAAAATGAAAATAATCCGTCTTTATACTCCACAGTATTCAATATGATAAAACTTCCAAATTTAAGAATGGAAGACTTAGAAACGGGAGTCATTACACATCACAATCGTGTAAGTATATTTGATATGGTATGGCGATTAGTTCAAAGTCAAAGTGATACTATAACCATTGAAGTTGATTATAACGCAGGTATGTATGAAGAAAACGACATACAGAATTTTATAGAGAGATTTGAACATTTACTAAAGATCCTTTTAGAAAACAGTGATATATCTATGTGCAATCTAAATTTGCTTTTACCACAGGATTATGATGTTTATCAAAATACAGTGGTTGTGAAAAACGTACCGCCTTTGACATTAGATCAACTCATTGATGAACAAGCTGATATATACCCAGATTGTATTGCTATAACGATGGGCCAACAAAATATCACTTATCAAGAATTACGGGTTTTGTCGAACAAAGTGGCGCTAACTTTATTGAACCAAGGGTTTCAAAAACAAAACCGTGTAAGTATCATCCTGAATCGTAGTATAGAGGCTGTTGTTTCCATGATTGGCGTATTAAAAGCAGGTGGTACCTATGTACCTGTAGATCCAGATTTTCCTGAAGACAGGATTCGTTTTATGTTACAAGATAGTGAATCGACTCATATTATTACAAGTCAAAAGTTCAGTTTACACAATTTTCACCAATACCAAAAAGTAATTTTATACGAAGACATGTCTAAACAGACTATTCTTGAGCAAGTAAAACGTACACACGCAACGGAAGATGGAGCCTACATCATTTATACATCTGGTTCTACTGGGAGTCCTAAAGGTGTATTAATTCCTCATAAGGGAGTAATTCGCTTAATAAAATCTATAAAGGATAAGTATCATTTTCAAAAAGATCAAGTACATATACAATTTGCTTCACTTATCTTTGATGCATCCGTCTGGGAAATATATAGTAGCTTGTTAACTGGAGGAAGGCTTCACATTCTCTCGGAAATAGAAAGAAAATCATGCAAACACTTTATCGAAGCAATTGAAAAGCAACAAGTAAAATTTTGTCTTTTACCTACGGTATTTTTCCATACTTTATCACAAGCACCAATCTATGAATTAGATAGATTGAATTCGCTTAACTATGTATTTGTTGGAGGAGAGAGCTTGCTACCGGAAACGGTACGTAAATGGCAAAAAAAAGTAGGTTTGAAAATTCCAATTGTAAATGCATATGGGCCAACAGAATCGACAGTGTGTGTCGCCACATATCCTATTAATAACAAAGTAAATGAAACACAAGCCAATATACCAATTGGGAAACCGTTATCTCATACAGAAATCTATATTTTGAACGAACAGCATCAAATTTGTCCGCCGTACGTACCTGGTGAGATTTATATTGGTGGAGATGGTCTTGCACAGCAATATGTCAATCAACCTGTTAAAACAAAAGAAGCATTTGTAACAGTTAATTTACCAACTTCATCTAATGCGAGACTATATAAAAGTGGTGATCAAGGTCGTATCACACAAGATGGGCAAGTTGAATTTTTAGGGCGTAAAGATAAACAGGTGAAGATTCGTGGATATCGTATCGAATTAGAAGAAATAGAAGAGCAAATGCTTCAACACCCTTCTATTGAACATGCAACTGTGATAGTTTATCAGAACAAAAGTGGTGATCAGCAATTGATGGCTTTCTACATATTGCAAAAAGGGGATAATGTGAATGCGGACGATCTCCAAGCATACCTTTCGGAAAAATTACCTTATTTTATGCTACCGAGTTACATGCAAGATATCGAAAAATTACCTTTAACACCGAGCGGTAAGATAGATTCTTACTCATTACAAAAACAAGCTGAGTCTGTATTAGAAAACCGTATCCATAGATATACCCCTCCCCATACAGATACTGAATTACAATTACAAAATATATGGGCAGAAGTTTTAAGGATGGAGTCTGAACAGATAAGTATCGATGATGATTTTTTCACGATTGGTGGACATTCTTTACTCACAGTCCAAGTCATCAATCGTATTCATGCCAGATTCCATGTACAGATAAGTTTAAAAGATTTATATATATATCGAACGATTCATACATGTGCTGAATATATAGACCAATTTAATCAGATTGATAGTGAAGACGTAATTCCACTAGTTCCTGATCAAACGCATTACCCTTTATCACATGCACAAAAAAGACTTTGGTTTTTATACAAAAGGTATCCAGAAGATAGAACATACGATATTCCTATTCAGGTACAAATACAACCTGGAATACAAATCCATATTTTGAATAAAGCTTTATGCGAAATTGTAAAACGACATGAAATTTTTCGAACAGTTTTCAGGGAAAAGCGAGGGGAGCCTGGGCAACACATACAAGAAGAATTAAATGTGAAAGCTATACACGTGAATATTACCAATATTAAAAAGGGTAAACAAGCCGGATATAGATTAAAGTGTATACAGCAGATAGATTCAAAAGGGTTTGATTTAGAGAAAGGTCCGTTATTCCGATCAATACTATTCACAGAAAATGAAGATTGCTCTTGGTTATATTTGAATTTCCACCATATTGTTATGGATGAATGGAGTTTACAACTCTTTCTAAAAGAGCTATTTGAGATATATGATGAACTATTACTAAATAAAATTGTGTATCATACTAAACCTGTTGTTAGATATGTTGAATATGTAGCATGGCAATCTAAACATCTTTCGTTAGGGACATGGGAATTAGAAGAACAATATTGGAAGCAAGAATTCCAAAACAGTCACCACCCGCAATTATCACTACCATACGATCGATTGTCAAGTAATCCTTTTAATCGTGGTGCAGTACTGTCCAAAAAAATAGATCAGATACATTTGACAGGATTAAAAAAAATTGCACAACAAGAAGATGTTTCACTATTCATATTGCTATTCACTGCTTACACACAATTTTTACAGCAGATATGTGGACAGAATGATTTGGTTATAGGAACACCTGTGTCAGGAAGACAACATACAGCATTTGAAGATGTCCAAGGTTTCTTTGTTAACACAGTTGCAATTCGAATAAATACAACGGGTGCTTCTACAATGCAAGAATTGTGTGAAATCGTAAAAGAAAAATGTTTTTTAGCATTCCAACATCAAAACTACCCTTTTGATAAGGTAATTGAAGTAGTAAACCCTGAACGAAGAGAACATGATAATCCGATTTTCCAAACTATGTTTAGTTATCAACTGAACTCCTCTCAACTATTCAGTTTGCATCGATTGGATATACAACCTGTAAAACAAACAATTAGCAAATTTAACTTATCTCTTACATTTGTAGAGTCAGAAGATGGTCTAATTATGGATTTAGAATATAATACTGATTTGTTTGAAAGAACAACGATTTCACGATTTGCTGAACAATTGTTGCATATAATTCAGATGATACAAACAGACTTTACTACATCTTTTGGTCAATTAAGTATGTTAAGTGATACAGATAAAGCTATCTACCAAAAATTGAATGATACGTGTATGGCACTGCCACCATACTCTTCTATACAGGAACGGTTTTATCAGCAAGTGTATA
>NZ_JBNFXM010000042.1:0-1718 GCF_049943995.1 Lysinibacillus sp. VIII_CA | reverse complement strand
GTGTTATCTCAATTTTACTCTCACAGTTTTGATTCCTCTGTTTCGGAAATTTTTTCTGCTTTATTAACTGGAGCAAGGCTTCATCTGTTAAATGAAGAACAACGAATCTCTTCACAAGCATATTTTGATGCAGTTGCTACTTATAACATTACGATTTCCGACGTAGCAACAGCCTTTTTTAAACAATTAACAAATGAAGTGTCTTTCAAGCACCGTAGTCCATTACAAAGTTTACGGGTCCTAATTATGGGAGGAGAAGCTGCATCAGCAGAGGCTATCCGAAATTGGCATTCTGAAATGAGTGATACCGTACAAATTGTCAATGAATACGGACCTACAGAAACAACAGTAAGTTCTTTATATCACGTTGTTTCTACAAAAGTGGAAAGTACAGTTACTCATATTCCTATTGGTAAACCTATTGCTAATACAAAAGTCTATATCTTAAATGAAAACATGCAGTTATGTCCAATTGGGGTAATAGGAGAACTTTACATTGAAAGTATAGGAACAGCAATTGGGTATGTAAATCAACCGGAAATAACCAAACTATCATTTTTATCAAATCCATTTTCAGCAAACAATCATTCTATTTTATATAAGACAGGAGATTTAGCGCGCCTATCATTAAATGGAAATGTAGAATACATGGGTAGGCGTGATAGACAAGTAAAAATAAGAGGATATCGTATTGAACTAGGAGAAATTGAAGATGTGCTTATGCAAGAACCTCGCATTCAACAATCGGTGGTTCTACCAGATGCAGAAGGGAAAGAATTACATGCATATTACACTGTTCACAAGCAAACAGAAATAAGTATTGAAGAAGTCTTTAAACATGTTTCAACTACTTTACCTGAGTATATGGTGCCAAAGGGATATGTTTGCATTCCAGAGATTCCTGTCACACAAAATGGCAAAATAGATGCTCAAAAACTAATAGGGAAATATCAAATCCAATACCAGAAAAATAAAAATCATCAAGCACCTGTTACAGAAACACAAAAGATACTAGCTAATGTTTGGGCAGAAGTACTAAACAAAAAAGACATAAACATAAAAGATGATTTTTTTTCTCTAGGGGGACACTCATTAAAAATTATGCCTACTTTGGTGAAATTAAAACCATACTTCCCAAAATTGCGTATACAGGATTTCTTTCAATATCCTACAATAGAAAAAATGGCCAAAAAAATAGAGAAAGATGCGATCCAGCTACAAAACAACATAGTAGCCACAGTGGAAGTGCATAAAAATGAAAATAATACTCATCTAGATAAACATGAAAACAATAAAAATTGGGATAATCTAATACAAGTAACACAACAGAAACCTCGCTGTGTATTATTAACAGGTGGAACAGGTTTTCTGGGTGCCCATATCTTAGAGCAGTTATTATTACTTCCTGACACATTGATTTATTGCCTAGTTCGGAATCAAAAACAAGAATCATTGGAAATTAAAGTACAAAAAAAAATGAAATTTTACTTTGGTGAGTCCATTTTAGAAAAAATGAAGCATCGTGTTAAGGTAATTGAAGGAGATTTGAGTCATGAATCTTTAGGCCTTACACCAAATATTAAAAAGGAATTGATTCAAGAAATAGATACGATTATACATTGTGGAGGAGAAGTACGTCACTATGGCGACAGAGAACATTTTATCCGAGTCAATGTGAAATCAACTCAATACTTAATAGACATGAGTAAAGAAGCAAG
>NZ_JBNFXM010000041.1:0-5697 GCF_049943995.1 Lysinibacillus sp. VIII_CA | reverse complement strand
CAACTACCATCGGCGCTAAAGAGCTTAACTTCCGTGTTCGGTATGGGAACGGGTGTGACCTCTTTGCCATCATCACTAGACTGTTTTATTATGTATCTTGTTTTGAAGTTGTTTACCTGTCCTTCAAGACAAGAATTATTGTATAACGTTTTCTCATATTGTGCAATACTTTTTTATAAAAAAAAGAAATTATTACTTTTAAAAGATATTTTTGTTAAGTAAGAGAAAATATTGCCCTGCAAAATATTATAGCAATAGTTGTTTCAAAAGAAAACAATTATTTTTCATCTATATATTTTCAGCTTATTATCTAACTTAAAACTTGCTACTAAATAGTAGCAAGTTCCCTAGTCAATCTATCAATTTCTTTAAATGTTGTTGAATCTCCGAAAGATATTCTAAAGAATCGGCGAGCCGCTTCGATTGAATAATTCATCGATAAAATGGCTTTTGTTCCGGATTCGCTATGAATATCACACGCACTTCCTGTTGATATACTAATCCCTGCCTCGTTTAATTTTAATAATACATACTGCCCCTCCACTTTACTCATCATAACACCACAAATATTCGGCAATTGCTGCTTACACTCTATTAGTTGGCCTGTTTTAGGTAGGCGACTTTTAAAATATCTTCTTAATTCCTCGTAATGCTGTCTTTCATAATTATTATTTTCAACCGCTGCTGCAAAGGAAACAATTGAAGGTGTATCTAAAGTCCCCCCTCTTAGTCCTCTCTCATGAGTTACGCCTGGCGTTAGTGCTGGAACACGGATTGCAGGGTTTATATAAACTGCACCACATCCTTTAGGTCCTCCTATTTTATGTGCAGAGATTGTCATGGCGTCTCCCCCTCTTGGTATAGTTAATTTTCCAAAGGATTGCACACAATCTATATGACAGTAAACAGCGGATTCTTTGGCTGCCTCAATTATTTTTTCCACAGGTTGAATAGAGCCAATTTCTGAATTTACATGTTGAATAGAAATTAATGCTGTATCTTTGCGAATAGCATGTAGAAGTTGCTCTGAGTCAATACAGCCATCCTTTTGCAACGGTAATTTTGTCACTTCAAAGCCCATTTTCTCCAATGTATTCATGGCCGCATGTACAGACGTATGTTCAGCTTGTGATGAAATAATATGCCTCCCTTTTTTAGAGGCTAATGCTAATGACAAAATGGCCATAATATTTCCTTCTGTTCCACTTCCAGTAAAGATAACACCATCACTATTGACACCGAGCTCATGGGCTATAATCTCTCTTGACTGCTGGATAAAATAATGAGCTTGCCCTCCTAAATCATGGAGGCTTGAGCTATTTCCATAATAACGCTGTGCCACCTCTACATATGCTTCAAGCGCTTTTTTCGTCATTGGTGATGTTGCTGCGTAATCCATGTAGATCATCGTATTCTTCCTCTCTCGTTCAACAGGTCTTGTTTTCTTTTTTATTTTATGTAAAGATAATTGTCAAGACAACTGTAAAGAAGGTATAACTATGGATGTAAAGACAGACGTCCTGATAATTGGCAGTGGTATTGCAGCACTTCAGGCTGCTCTATTGCTTGAAGAACATTTTAAAATACAAATAGTTACAAAATCATCCGTCCATACAAGTAGTTCTTATCGTGCCCAGGGTGGCATTGCTGCTGTGATAAGTGAGGAGGACCATATTGATTGCCATGTTGCGGATACATTGAAGGCTGGAGAGTTTCATCATGAAAGTAGACATGTTCAAACACTCATAGAAGAAGGCACAAAAATAATGCGCAATTACCTTAAAGCTGGTTTTCCTATTGATCGGCATAACAATGGAGCTCCTGCTCTAGGTCTAGAGGGTGCACATAGTCATCATCGTATTCTACATGCAGGTGGTGATCGTACTGGTCAAATTTTCATAGATTACTTGCTTCATAAACTTTCACCTAACACGAAGATAAATTGCTATGAAATGGCCTATGAGCTTTTACTGAATAAAAATGGTGACTGTATAGGTGTACTCACAAAAGGAAGAGAAGGCACTAAACGCTACTTTGCTCATCATGTTATTTTAGCGACAGGTGGTGCTGGAGCACTTTATTCAAGTACATCTAATGATCCAACAAATACTGGTGATGGTATTGCTTTAGCCTTTCGAGCAGGCGCTGCAATTAGTGATATGGAATTTATACAGTTTCATCCAAGCCTACTTTGGTGTGAAAATGAGGCAAAAGGATTGATTTCTGAAGCAGTACGTGGTGCTGGCGGTATCTTTGTCGATGCACAACGTCGTCCAATTATGAAGGGCATACATGCACAACTAGACTTAGCACCAAGACATATTACAGCGCTCGCATTATTTAAGAAACGGGCTGCTGGTGAGGAAACATTCCTTGATATTTCCTCTATCCAAAATTTTGATGTTAAATTTCCATCAATCACACAGCTTTGCCGTAATAACCATGTTGACTTACAAGAAGGCCTGATTCCCGTTTCACCAGGAAGTCATTTTTTAATGGGCGGTATTATTGCTGATGACAAAGGAAGGACCACTATAGCCAACTTGTATGCTATCGGCGAAGTGGCCTGTACGGGGGTCCATGGCGCTAATCGTTTAGCCAGTAACTCCCTATTGGAAGGAATTACTTTTGGTCAAAGAATGGCATATTTCATTATTCAACAAGGCTGTAGCCAAAAAGATTTCTTACTTGCTAACGATAAAAATGTCGATTCAATGCCGTTATTATTTAGCAAACAACAATTACAACAACACATGATGCAGTACTTAGGCATCGTTAGAAACGGTGACGACTTGCAATATTCCCTCCAGCAATTACCCTCTATACACGCACTTCTCCATGCAAATTTAAAGGGTTTGCAACAGATTGAGCTGGAACTGTATATGATGCATGTTGTCGCCACACTAATAACCCATGCAGCCATTACAAGAACTGAAACACGTGGAGCACACATTCGTAGCGATAACCCCAAAATGGAAGCACAATGGGCAAATCGATGGATAATTTTTTCGCAAGGACAAATGAAAGTGAGGAATTCATTGTATGAATATCATCAAACTCGAGGAAATGCTCAAGCAATTTTTTAATGAGGATATAGGTGATGGGGATTTATCGAGTGAATATATTTTTTCTCCTAAACAGCAAGGAACCTTTTCATTTTATGCCAAAGAAAGTGGCATTTTTTGTGGGGCATCTATTATTGAGCACGGCTTCCTCTTATTAGATCGGTCTATAGAAGTCAACCTTCCTAAAAAAGATGGAGAATCCATAGAGGTTGGTGATGTCATTGCCATTATAGATGGTCCCTTACAAAAATTACTAATGGGAGAACGTGTGATTTTAAATCTTATACAACGTATGTCTGCGATAGCTACGGCTGCTCACCTAGCCGTCCAGGAAATTGCAGGAACGAACACAAAAATATGTGATACGCGTAAAACAATACCGGGTTTGCGTATGCTTGATAAATATGCTGTTAGAACTGGTGGTGCTTTTAACCATCGCAATGGTCTATATGATGCAATCATGCTAAAGGATAATCATATTGCTTTTGCTGGTAGCATCACAAAAGCCATTCAGGCTGCTAGAGAGAAAGTTGGTCATACCGTTAAAATTGAAGTAGAAATTGAAACGAAAAAACAGCTAGATGAAGCCATTTTAGCTGGAGCAGATATTATAATGTTTGATAATCGAAGTCCTGAGGAAATACGTGCATGGCTGCCTGCTGTTCCTTCTTCTATAACGACTGAAGCATCAGGAGGCATTACACTTGAAAATATAAGGGCCTATGCTCAAGCCGGTGTACAATGGATTTCACTTGGTACTCTAACCCATTCAGTCAAAGCCTTTGACATTAGCGCCCTCGTCCAAATGAAAGGAGGCCATTCCATTGTCCATCACTAGCTTATTACAACAGACGACGTTACTTCCTGAGCATTATCGTGCATTATCGATAACGGAAATGGAATCACGTATTTTATCAATCAAAAAAAAATTAGGATCCAAGCTTTTTATTCCGGGACATCACTATCAAAAAGATGAAGTTATACAATTTGCTGATGCAACAGGAGATTCCCTACAGCTGGCTCAGTTATCTGCCGCAAACAAAGAGGCAGAGCACATTGTATTTTGTGGCGTGCATTTTATGGCTGAAACTGCTGATATGCTAACATCAAAACGGCAACATGTATATTTACCAGATATGCGTGCAGGTTGTTCGATGGCTGATATGGCAGATATCTATCAAACTGAACAAGCATGGCCAATTTTGCAGCAGCTCTTTGGCGATACGATCACCCCACTTACCTATGTTAATTCAACAGCAGCTATTAAAGCCTTTACAGGAAGACATGGTGGTGCTTGTGTAACATCATCTAATGCTAAGGAGCTTGTTCAGTGGGCATTTACACAAAAACAGCGTATCTTCTTTTTACCTGACCAACATTTAGGAAGAAATACTGCTTATGACTTAGGTGTTCCGCTCGAAAATATGGCGGTTTGGAATCCACATAAGAATATACTTGAGACTAAACAACCTATTGAAAACATCCAAGTTATTCTATGGAAGGGGCATTGCTCTGTGCATGAAGGGTTTACAGTTCAACATACGGAGACTGTTCGTAAGGAATATCCATCCATGAGAATTATTGTTCATCCTGAATGTAGTCGAGAGGTTGTAGACGCGGCTGATGATGCTGGCTCAACTAAGTACATTATTGATACAATTAATCAAGCACCTAGTGGGTCTGCATGGGCAATAGGGACAGAAATGAATCTGGTCAATCGTATTATAAAGCAGCATCCAGATAAGCAAATTATCTCTTTAAATGAAAACTTTTGTCCTTGCTTAACGATGAATCGCATTGATCTTCCCCATTTGCTGTGGTGCCTTGAAAGTATTGATCACGGTCAACCGCATAACCGTATACAAGTTGATGATCATACTAGCAAGGAAGCTCTTAGTTCGCTGGAAAGAATGTTAGCAAGAAGATAAATCAGGATATTAAAGCAGAGATGTTGATGTTGTAAAATAACAATATTTCTGCTTTTTACTTGTATAGAATTAAGTATCCAGGTTACCTCCTGAAATTGACAGCAATTTATTCTTTATGATAATGTCGATTTGGAGGTGATAAGAAATGTCTTTTCAATCAAAAAATATTTTCATTAATTTACCAGTAAAAAATTTAAACAAATCCACGTCGTTTTTTCAGAAGTTAGGTTTTGAGTTCAATCAACAATTCAGTGACGAAACGACTGCCTCAATGATTATTAGTGAGAATATTTTTGCTTTACTAATGGTCGAAGATCGTTTCAAAGGATTTACTAACAAGAAAATTACGGATACTACTGTTTCTGCAGAAGCAATTTTATGTCTATCTGCAGATAATCGCGAGCAAGTAGATCAGCTAGTAAATAAGGCACTTGTCTCCGGGGGAAAACCTTATAGTGATCCACAAGATCATGGATTTATGTATGGCTGGGGTTTTCAAGATTTAGATGGACATATTTGGGAAGTAGTTTATATGGATGAACATGCAATGAATCAAGAGTAAATCGATTATCTAACATTATTTTTCTATAAAAAAACAGTAGACGCTAGTGCATCTACTGTTTTTTATATGACCCGTACGGGATTCGAACCCGTGTTACCGCCGTGAAAGGGCGGTGTCTTAACCACTTGACCAACGGGCCGAT
>NZ_JBNFXM010000040.1:0-7424 GCF_049943995.1 Lysinibacillus sp. VIII_CA | reverse complement strand
TTCGGAGCCCCTAATTTCTCCATTTTTAACATAATACGCGGTAATACAGCTTCAGAACTTGCGGTTGAGAATGCTAAGATCAACTCATCCTTTAACACTTTAATTAAATAGAAGATGCTGATTCCTGCAAATTTTGCCACAAGGCCAAGAACAACAAAGATGAAGAATAACATGGTTGCATAAACAAGGATGGCTAATTTGGCAAGTGGAACCAGTGAAGCAAACCCATATTTGGAAACGGTTACACCAATTAAACCAAATACCCCGATTGGCGCAAACTTCATTACGAGGTTAGTTACCCAGAACATAGCATCTGCAACCCCTTGGAAGAAGTCTAAGACTGGCTTTCCTCGTTCACCAACTGCTGCAACCCCTAAACCAAAAATAACTGAGAAGAAGATAATCGCAAGCATATTACCCTCAGCCATAGACTGAATAATATTTGTTGGGACAATACCTACAATAATATCGAATGGTCCCTCATGCTGTACTTCTTCAGTTGTTGTTACATATTTCGAAATATCCCCTTGAGATAATTCACTCATGTTTATTCCAGCACCTGGTTGGAAAATATTCGCCGAAAGTAATCCAACTAAGATTGCTACTGTCGTTATAATTTCAAAGTAAATAATGGATTTCCCGCCTAATCGTCCAAGCTGCTTCATGTCTCCAGTACCAGCAACACCAACGATTAATGTCGAAATAATAATGGGAACAACAATCATCTTAATAAGATGTAAAAAGATATCCCCTAATGGTTGTAAATATGTCTCAATCTTGGGGTTTCCATAAAAAATACCACCAACAATGATCCCTAAAATCAAGCCGATTAAAATTTGAGCGGCTAGACTGATTTTAAATTTCTTCTTCAAACCCTTTGTACCCCCTGATATTAAATTTTTAGGACACGCCTTACTTTAATAATACGGAGGACTTATGGAATCCGACAAAATCCGAGAAAATTAATTTACTTTTGTTAAAATGTCTGAATATAGCACTTGAATAAACTTCTTAATATTTACCTTTGCTTTACGATTATCATGGTCTTCAATTTGAGTCATGAGTTGACGAATTTCTTTAAAATCAAAATAGCGAGGGGCATAGTATTCAAACTCAGAGTTGGTGTAATCGACAACGCCTAAATTTGCCAGATTAATCATGGCAGCTAATATTGTTCTGCGCACACGCTGCTCTATGGCTTTACTTTCCTTCAAAATTTCATCAGGTGTAGCCTTTGTTACAGCTGCGATTTCCTCGTAGAGCTCCTTTAATGGAGGAAGGGGTGCAATCTTATGCTGATGAGCAAGTAAAGTTTCGATAATAGCTATAATATCCTCGCTCCCAATTTCACCTACAATCCCCATATCATTTAATATGGACTGAATATGATCACGTGAAGTTGCTTTATTTGCTTTTTGTTCACTTAATTCAATATTTGTAAGCGATTGACGAATAACTAACAGTGAATTTTTTAGCCGAAATTGTTCGGTAGTTTTTTTTAAAACGTTTTCTACCTCAATGCGGTTAATTGGTTTATGAATGAAGAATTCTATTCCTTGTTCATAAGCCTCACCAACCATTTCTTTATTCACGACCTGAGAAATCATGATAAATTGGCCCTCAAAACGATTTTGAATAAGATGCTCGACTGTTGCTATACCATCAAGCTTTGGCATCAGCAAATCGATTAGCACAAACTCCGGCTGGGTCATTAAAATTTGGGGTATGGCATCCTCACCATTGCGAGCTTCGCCAATCACTGTACCTAACCCACTATCTTCAATAATTTGTTTTAACATGACACGACTTGCACGATCGTCGTCTACAATAAAATACCTCATTTAAGTCTCTCCCGTTTGAATAGTTTGCGTAGGAATTATGATTTTAAACGTTGTGTATTGATTGTTTGATTCAACGGTTATGGAGCCCTTTAATTTTTCTATTAGTTCAGCAACATGCGAAAGGCCAATGCCAGTTGCTGCGACACCATCTATATTATATTTGGTGGTAAATCCAGGTTCAAAAATAATAGAAAAATCCTTCTGTGAAATTCCCTTTCCAGTATCACATATTGTTATTACAGTATTATCCTCTTGTCGTTGAATAGCAATAGAAATGATACCTTGCTCTTCGATAGCCTCCACCGCATTAGCAGTTAAATTATTTAAAAGAGCGAGCAATGCAATATGTTCCCTTGTTTGAAAATCGAAGTCTATACTTGTTTGGAATTCGATATTTTTCCCAAGCAATTCAGCGTATTTACTATTGCCATCTTCTATATAATGCAATAATTCAGATAATACAAAAGGACCAAAGCTCCTTTCACCAACAATCTTTGAAATGCCTGCATATATTCGTTGTGAATCCTTTTTCACTTCATGGATTTCCTGGGCAATATGAAGAGCTTGTAAGCTTTCCGCTCGATATCCTTGAGCTTTTAATTGTCGATATAATTCAAATCCGCTAGCTGTTATGGTTTCAATATGATTCATGGATTTTTTTAAATACAGGGTCTCAACATAGAGATCAGATCCAATATTAAGCATCTCTTGAACACGTTTTTTTTGTTCAGCAATCAATATAGAGCTATAAATACCAACTACAAAAAAGCTTCGTAATAAGGCCACCGCTAACAAAATCAAAAGGTCATGAAGAAATAGAAATGTATAGGTTTGTACAAAAAAACGGAAAATTTGTTCTGCTAAGTTACTAATGACCTCACTAAAAGCAACGAGTAAACCAAGCTTTAGTGGTTTTTCCCTATATGTTTGGACATCTAAAATTCGTAGGCATATAGCAAACAATACATAAAATAATCCCGCTGGTAAATGGTTAAAAATGCTCTCTAATACGGATATATCATGTAAATATGAATTGAAAACACGAAAAAAGATGGTCACTATACTTGTCGCGAACCCAGCTAAAATAATAGGTGTAGGTTTAATTAATGTGCATAAGAAAAAGATTATGGTACCTAAACCAAAGCGAAAAGTCGTATTGGCAAACGGCATAATTTTAATCTCACTGCCTATTGCGGTCATGATAGCAATTAAAATCACCCAAGTGAGGGAAGTGCGAGCTATATTCTTTTTCGGTGGCAATTTGACAACCTCCCATAAGCGATATAATAAAAAAATACCACAACCGAGGCGGAAGTGGTATTTAACAAGTAATACATACAATTTTGGCAAAAAAAAACGGCTACATTCGTAGTCGGAAATTAAAAACTGGAGGAGGTAGAGGGATTCGAACCCCCGCGCGGTGTTACCCGCCTGTCGGTTTTCAAGACCGATCCCTTCAGCCAGACTTGGGTATACCTCCATGTTATATTGCTTTGCTGTCTTTCGACAAAAATAAATTTATCATAACTTAAAACTCAAGTCAACAATTTTTTAAAAAATTTAGTAATGCTAAAATACATGGGTAATAAATAATTTGTGCATTAAGTTGCAATTTATACAAACAGTCAGTATACTAGTTATTGCCGTGCTAGGTGGGAAGGTAGCGGTGTCCTGTAACTCGCAATCCGCTCTAGCGAGACTGAATTCCTTTTTCGAGGCTGTCCGTATTGTTTGGTCTGCCTTCTGCACGTAGTGTTGACGATTGGGTCCTGCGCAATGGATACCCATGAACCATGTCAGGTCCGGAAGGAAGCAGCATTAAGTGGTCATATTCATGTGCCGCGGGGTTGCCTAATCTGAGCTAACGACAGGAGTAACGCTTATGTGCGGCTGTCAAGGAAAGGTGCACGGCATTAAATTGCCAACTCAAAGCATCCGTCTACTATAAGGCGGATGCTTTTTTTATTTTTATTTAGTAACTTCATTTTATATATAAGGCAGCAAATGCTATAATAAGACTATTCTATTTAATGGAGAAGGAGAGAAGGAAAACAGTGACGTATCAAGCATTTTACCGTGTGTATCGGCCGCAGTCTTTTCGAGAGATGTCTGGTCAAGCGCATGTCAAAAGAACGCTACAAAATGCTCTCCTAGCGAATAAAACAACGCATGCTTACCTTTTTTCTGGACCACGTGGTACAGGGAAAACAAGTACAGCTAAAATTTTTGCAAAAGCTTTAAATTGTGAACATGCGCCTTCGGAAGAGCCTTGTAACGAATGTGCTACATGTTTAAGTATTACGGACGGCTCGCATCCTGATGTCATTGAATTTGACGCAGCTTCAAATTCACGTGTGGAAGAGATTAGAGATATTATAGAAAAAGTTCGTTTTGCTCCTGCAAGCAGTAGATACAAGGTGTACATTATTGATGAAGTGCATATGCTTTCTACAAGCGCTTTTAACGCTCTTTTGAAAACTTTAGAAGAGCCGCCTCCCCATGCAGTTTTTATTTTAGCAACAACTGAGCCTCATAAATTGCCTGCTACAATTATTTCCCGTTGTCAGCGCTTTGATTTTAAACGACTTTCTACCAATGATATTATTGAACGTATGAAAGTTGTATTAGAAGATATTGAGCTGCCATATGAAGAGCAAGGCTTAAAGGTAATTGCGCAATCTGCTGCAGGAGGAATGCGTGATGCTTTGAGTTTATTGGACCAAGTAGTATCTTTCAGTGGAGAGAAGCTAAAGCTTGAGGATACATTGTTAGTTACAGGTTCAATAAGCCAGGAAGTTTTTTATGATCTAGCCAATGCACTCAAAGCGAAAGATGTTGCACAAATGCTTGCCCTTTTAGAACAACTAATTACTGATGGTAAAGACCCACTTCGTCTTTCAGAAGACTTAATTACATTTTTCCGTGATTTATTATTACTTCAAACAAGTGAAGATTTAGCAGAATTATTAGAGCTCGTGTCTCCTGAGGAACGTGTATTATCCTTGGCCCATGAATTTGCACCGGATATGCTTTATGGCTATATTGATATACTTGCAAAAACTCAGCAAGAAATGCGCTTCTCTCACCATACAAAAATTTATTTAGAAACGGCATTACTTAAAATGGTACAGTTTTCGGGAGGGAGCACTAATCAAGCAATAAGTCCAACGAGTGATACGGTGATTAGCCCTGATCTCGCTCAAAAAATTGTAGCACTTGAGCAAATGGTTCAACAATTATCTCTACAATTACAATCAGGAGCTCCTGCGCAAGCATCGCAAGCGCCAAAAGAGCAAAGACCACGTGCTAAAAATCCAAACGGCTATAAGGCTCCAACAGGTCGTATCCAAGAGGTACTAAAAGACGCTACAAAGCAAGATGTCCAACGTATAAAATCAATTTGGGCACAAGCACTAAATCAACTGCAAAAATCGCAGTCTGCACTTTTAGCTGAAGCCGAACCAGTTGCGGCATCTTCAAGTGCTTTTGTGTTAAAATTCAAGTATGATATTCATTGTCAGATGGTTGCAGATAATCAGTCTTTAAAGGCTCACTTCACCCAATTAATTGCAGGACAAACTGGTATAATGTACGAAATGCTTTGCATACCAGAAGAATCTTGGTTAAAAATGCGTGAAGAGTTTATCCGTGATCATAGTATGCAGCATAAAAAAATATCAGCTGCATCAGAGAATGGTGAGGAATTATTAGAACCACCACCGGCAGAAATATCGGATGAGCCATTTATCGATGATGCTCAGCCACTTGCTTCACAGGATCCACTTGTGACAGAGGCAGAAAAGCTCTTTGGTAAAGACTTTGTTGAAATTATGGAAGATTAAATTTTTAGGAGGAAAACATTTATGCGTGGAATGGGAAATATGCAAGGTATGATGAAAAAAATGCAAAAAATGCAAAAAGAAATGATGGAGGCTCAAGAGGCACTAAATGCAGAGCAGTTTGAAGGTGTTGCGGGTGGCGGCATGGTAAAGGTAACTGTGTCTGGTCAACGTGAAGTGGTGTCAGTAAATCTTGATGAATCTGTAGTAGATCCAGAGGATATTGAAATGCTACAAGACTTAATCGTTATTGCTACTAATGAGGCATTAAAAAAAGTAGAAGAAAAAACGAACTCAACGATGGGTAAATTCACTCAAGGCTTAAACCTTCCATTCTAGGAGGTATCCATATGTACTACCCAGAACCAATATCAAAATTGATCGATAGTTTTATGAAATTGCCAGGTATCGGGCCGAAAACTGCGGCTCGTCTGGCGTTTTTTGTGTTATCAATGAAGGAAGAAGATGTCTTATCTTTTTCTAAAGCATTAATTGATGCTAAACGGAATTTAAGCTATTGTTCCGTGTGTGGCAATATTACAGATGTAGACCCGTGTCACATATGTACAGATAAACAACGAGATCATTCTATTATTTGTGTTGTTCAAGACACAAAAGATGTAATTGCGATGGAAAAAATGCGTGACTATAATGGTATGTACCATGTACTACAGGGTGCGATATCACCAATGGATGGCATTGGCCCAGAGGATATCAATGTAGCTTCCCTGTTAGTCCGGTTGCACGATGAAAGTGTCCAAGAGCTTATTCTAGCTACGAATTCAACTATTGAAGGCGAGGCAACAGCTATGTATATATCTCGCCTTGTCAAACCGTCAGGTATTCGTACGACCCGCATAGCGCATGGGTTACCAGTAGGCGGGGACTTAGAATATGCAGATGAGGTAACGTTATCGAAGGCAATGGAAGGTCGACGTGAGTTGTGAGTGAGGGATTAATATGTTCTTCCGTAGTAAAGGAAAGCTGAAAAAAGAGTTCGATGATAGGCTAGTAAATCTTATAAAAGAAACAAAAGAGGATTTACAACAAGCAAAGATAATAGAAGAACTAATGGACGACTATGATCTAGGGGCGATTGCTCAACGAAAAGCGGCGGAAAGCATTCATTTTTATTTATTTAAAGAAGCTAGAATTCGCAGGGTGTTAATAAAATAGTTCTATTGGCTATTCATAGAAGCAATACAGGAAACATAAACTTTCATAATTATTTTTTTGAGGAGGTAACCATATGTCTTGGTTAGTAATTATGAGTATTTGTGTTCCTGTAGGGCTTCTTTTTCTTTATGTCATAATAAGACATGCTAAGCTTGGCAAAATTTTAGAAGGTTTATCTGTCTTTTGGTTTCGATTTGCATTTGCTTTCCTACTATTATTTATGATTCATTTAGGTATTGGTTATATAGGATATAACGTGCCCATCAATCTTTTCTCAGTCTTAACGATTGCCGTTTTAGGTATTCCAGGGGTTCTAGGCATAACAGCTTTAATATTTATTTTATAAAATGCTTGCAATATAATAATATTATGGTATAGTTATAGAAGTCGCCAATATAACTGGTTGAAACGAAATATAAATTAAAAATTTATGTTGACACATTATATGCGACGTGATATTATATAAGAGTTGCTGTTGAAAGACACCGACTAACAACATGAACCTTGAAAACTGAACAAGCAAAACGTAATCAATAAAGTTTTAAGTAGCTAGCCTAGCTAGTGAACG
>NZ_JBNFXM010000039.1:0-7862 GCF_049943995.1 Lysinibacillus sp. VIII_CA | reverse complement strand
ACCCGAAAGACCCACTATCGAAAGAGCATTGGTTAGATAGTTTTGGCGTAGCCACGTCAGTGTTGGGAGTTAAAGGGGTGTCTAGTACAAAACCGAATGGCGGATCTTCATACAAACCTTCAAATACTATTACTGATAATAACTTACAAAATGGTGTAAATTATGGAAATAGATTTCCAACAAAGCAAATTAACCCTGTCGAAGACCAACATATTATTGATAAAGTAGCAGATGCAAGAGGAGCATTATCTAATAGATATAAAAAACAAGGTAATTTTGCTTATGCAGAAGTAGATATTGTAGGAATCACTAAAAAAGATTTCTATGCACATAGTGGAATTCATGATGCTACAAAAAAAATACCTGGGGCTGAAGATTTCTCTTTTAAACCTAATAAACCAACATTTGAAGCTACGAAAGCGTATGATAATGGAGGAAACAATTATTTAAGGGACGGGGATACCGAGTATAAAATTTTAAATGATTTAGCAGAAAGAGTTGGAGATAATTATAAGGCAAAAGGCAAAATAAAATTATTTACTGAAAAAGATACATGTGATAGTTGTAATCTTATTATTCAACAATTTAATGATAAATATCCTGATATTACCATAGAAGTGATTCATAATGCTGATGAAATGATTTTACCTAACAAGTAATGGAGGTTTATAGAAGTGGAATTTAGTTATCAAGAATATAATGAGTATATAAATGAAACTTATAAGGAATTTAAAGAAGAAAAAATGAGTAGCAAAGAAGCAATAGCAAGAACATATAATGAGTATGATATGGTCGCCAAGAAAAGTGAAACAGATAAAGGAATAGTTTATATAGAACTTGCAGAAATTTTAATTACTCATTTAAAAGCAATGTATACATTCAAGAGTTATATTGAAAATGTGTTGATTGAATTAGATTTTAATTTAATTAAACTTGAAAAGGCTTTATCTCAGGAAGAGTATAATGACCTGTTTTCACGTAGAGTACATGTTTTACAAGAATTAAAAAAAATGCCTCTTGATTATTATCAAACGGTTTGTTGGTATTATGAAGAATTAATAGAGGAAGTACAAAAGTATATTATCAATTTTATAGAAGAAAACAGAAATACGGACACTATAGTCACTGATGTATTACAACGATTTGAACGAGATTGTAAAAACACAAAAAGTGAAAAGTATATCATCTATACAACACTTGCTGAAAATCTGTGTAATCAAGGATTAGAAACTGTAAATGGTATTGAAGATTTAAAGAATGAGTTGCAAACATTTCAAGTTTACGATATATCTAACGAGCAATTAACTGAAGATGAACAAGAGGAATTAGCAAATCGAATTAAAAATGTTTTAACTAGGCTAAAATGAAACAATTGAAAAGATACTTATCTAAAACAAAACTATTTTGAGAGTCCTAGTCCTATAATTATTTTGAATAAGGGCTTTCTTGCAAATGGTCAATTAAGCTTTAAAGGTTTCTTTTGTAGTTAGACAGAGAAAACTAATAGTCTCTAACTTTTAATACCATGATGCGAGTTAGTAACTTGCATCATGGTATTTTGCAATTTATAACATTTGTAATCCAAACAACCTATTAGGGCAACACAAAAGGCAAGAACAAACTTTCAAAGGCTTATTCAACCTGAACGATGTGGAGGAATAAGCCTTTTTTTTGCCCAAAATCAAAGGAAGAAAAAAATGGAAAAACAATTACTGACTGCAGAGGAAATACTGAGCTTAAATGTACAGACACAAGCAGAGTATGAGGCAATCAAAAACGTGAGAACTGGGCGAAATGAAATTTTTAGGTTAAGTGCAGTATGATATGGAATAACTACATGGCCATAAATACAAGGTATAATATGACAGAGTCATTTAAAACTTGTTTACGGTTAAAGATTCCTTGAATTTGAATTAATAACTCATGAAGAGACCATCTAGGAGTGCTATTTTAACAATTAAGCAATAAGAGCGAGAATAGGCGAGATGACATTTTACTTACAAGGACCACTTTTGGATGGCATAAGCAACAAACACACGAGATTAAACAAGCTAAAGGGTTTAAACGTTACACTTGCCATGTGGTAAAAAAGATGTCATACTGTCAATATTAAAATAACTTATAAAACTTGCGAATATTAATAAACTTAGAAAATTTATAAACTTAAAGCACTTGATTGTCTATAACAGGCGACAGGTGCTTTTATACATGTTTAAGTACGTAAATTGAAAAGATTACGATTTAAGAGCATCAATAAAAGTGTTCAAAATGCGAATAAAGATCTCTTAGGCAGTGTAAAAGAAATAGTCAAAAAACAAGTAGTGAACGTGAAAACCCAGATACAATCCAAAGTAGCCGAAGTCAAACAGCAACTGCGTCAGATACTGCGACCACCACAGCGGTATGAGTTAGCAGGAGCAGGTGGAGACGTTAGATACATAGAGGATACAGGAACAGTTGGAAGAAACACACCAACTCCAAGTCCGAAGCCGTCTAATACCCAACCATCACAAAATGGCTCGAATAAAAAGCCTACTGAGGATAAGGGTACGGGTAAAGTTCAAACCCGAACTGAGATTATGAATACCGTTCAAAATACAATGAGTCCTGCAGCGAAAAAAATTAAGGAAATCGACCCAGATGCCAAGGTTGGATATAGGGGTTCATTGGCTACGGGTCAAAAAGGAGAACATAAGGGATTTGCTCCATTTGACCCAACGGATTTTGATATTGATGCTTTTATTGTTAGTGATAAATTAGCATCACGATTTCCTTCCAAAAAATATTGGAGGTCAGGAGTAGATATAGCTGAAGTAAACCAAATACAGAGTCAAATTGATAGAGCATTAAAAGAATCATTACCTGGCATGAGAAAGGTAGATAAGAGAGGGAAACCAGATAACTTTAATTTTCGTATCTATACACAAGAAGAATATAATAAAAAAATTAGAGAAGGTAGTCATATAATTGATTAAGGAGAGATATTATGAAAAAGTATCCGTATTTCATCTGTTTTGTACCGATATTATCAGAAGAAGATATTAGTGGTGTTTCTAAAATTATATCTAATAAGTTAGTTGGTGGTCTTCCGTTTGGTGGTTTAGAAGATTATATTTATGAAGAAGTGCCAGCAGTCTATATAAAAGAAAGTATACTAGGATTTGAATTAGTTATACAAGGTTATGGAGGGGAAGAGGGGTATATTTTAGAAATACGTTCTTATATAAGAAATAGTGAACTCCATGACGCTAAAGAAATCACAGTAGATATAACTAACTATATTGCTTCTTTGCTTGAAGGAACTGAGAAAATAAAAATATTGTATGAAGAGATTAGTGGAAAAGAATATATTGATATATCTGAATAAAATTTTTATTGGCAAAGTATAAGACCTTGATTGGCTATAGTGTTACTCTCGAAATGAAGAATAAATGTTTGAGAATCGAGACTTCATGAAGAAAACGTTACACTTGCCATGTGGTAAAAAGATGTCATACTGTCAATACTAAACTAACTTATAAAACTTGCAAATATTAATAAACTTAGAAAATATATAAACTTAAAGCACTTAATTGTCTATAACAGGCGACAAGTGCTTTTTCATATTTTTATCTAATACGTATGTATGACATTCTTCATTTTTACAAGTGGGAGAATTGGTTTAAGAGGAAGTAACCTATGGCATGAATGGCAGGAAAAGGGTATCTGTGAAAGTGCTCAAAAAGCGAATAAAGGTCTCTGAGGCAGTGTAAAAGAAAAAGTCAACAAGCAAATTTCGAACGTGAAAACCCAGATACAATCCAAAGTAGCCGAAGTCAAACAGCAGCTGCGTCAGTTGCGGCCACCAGAAATGGAGTTAGCAGGAGTAGGTGTAGACGTTAGATGCATAGAGGATACAGGAACAGTTGGAAGAAACACAACAACTCCAAGTCCAAAGCCGTCTAATTCCCAACCATCACAAAATGGCTCGAATAAAAAGCCTACCGAAGATAAGGGTACGGGTAAAGTTGATTTGACTAAAACAACTAACCCTGAAGATTTCTTAGATGAAGTAATGAAGCGATAAGGGCTAGATGAATTACCTGGAAGATTCAAAGAAAAGTGGGTTGATGGTGATTATAAGTACGACATAAGAGCTCACGAAGCTGAAACTCAGTATGGAAAATCGGGAAGTATTTATAGAGTGGGGAGACAGAAGCCTGGTAACGGAACAGAATATATGGATTCTAATGGGAAATGGCACCATGAAAGTACATTAAAGGAAACGCATAAAGATGGGCGGCCGAACCCTTTATTTATTGAAGAGGCTGCAAGAGATACGCATATTCAGTTAAATAGATAAGGAAGTGATAATATTGAGTGAACAAAGATTTTTTATGAATGAAGATGAAGTACTTCAAGTAATAACGCGAATCAATGAATATGCTTCTCAAGAGCTATGGATGGATTTTGATGTTGCTTTATCAAATGGGTGGGATTTAACAATTATAGGTCGGTTGGATAATACCACAAAGAAGGTTAATATTGAGATTAATTTTGAGCAAGTCCACTTTGTTTCTCTGCCTTTTGGCTGGAAAACAGATACATCATATCCCGTAATTAGATTAGCTACTGAGGAAGAAATAGAGAATTTAACAGATAAATTTGAAGTGGATAAAGGTAATTATATTTTTAAGTTCATTGCTGAAGGTTTCGATAGTGAAAAATATTACTTTGTTGGAGCGAAAAAAATCTCCTGTCTATTGCTTGATAAGCAGACTAATGAGTTAAAATAACATATCAAGTTTAATCTGGAAGATCTCAAAGTGTCTGATGCAAATGCGCCAATTAAAGAAAATTTTGAAGCAGCGGTCTCATTAATTAACCCTGTTAGGAAAGTGAAAAAGGGCGAAGAAGTATTAGAAAACGTACGAAATTGGGAAAAGGTAATAGAAGAAACCTACGATCTTGCCAATAATAGCCAAAAGGCAAAGGATGCAAAGACAACCCAAAAAGAAATCGATCAACTAGGCGAGTATGTGAAGAAGCATGATAAGGGTACGGGTAAAACAGTTGATGATTTAATTGGCGGTGCAAAACCTTTACAAGAGAAGAAATCCACAATATATCCGAAAACTGGTGGATATAACGAAGCATTAAAGGATTTCGAAGCATTAAATCCTATAAATATAAAACCGCCTATTGATAAGAAGACCGGTTTAGAGATTGGTAAACGAGGTCAGATAAATTTGAATGGCAATATGGTAGATATAAATGTAAGATCGAAAAGTTCAGGTAATGAACCAACGATTGAGATTATAGAAGGTAAGTATGATAGAATAAAATTCCGATATTAAAAGGAGTAAAACTATGGAAAAAGAATTTTGGCAAAAATGGGAACCTTTGGATGATTTTCCTAATGGAATTTGGCTAGAAAGCCTTTTGCAAGATAGGACCGGATTAAAAATACAATTTGAAAGTGAAAATGACAAAAAAATTGAATTTATTTTTGGCTATTCAGCGTTATCTTGTAGAATGACCGATGAAGGGGATATGTTACAATCTATCAATTACTGGTCAGAAGAATATGGCGGTGACTTTTTTTCATGGCCATTATATAAATCAAATAATTCTTCATTTATAAAATGGTTTAATGAAGAAAGTTGTGAAAAATTTATCGAAAAGAATATAGAACATTATGTATTTATTACAGAAGATGATATCATAGAAGTGATTTCAGCAACTGCACCACAAATAGTTATTTTCTAGAAATTTTGCTAGTTGGGCTACCACACGATGGTTAAAGGTGGTCAGCTATGACAAATGAAAATGCATACTGTTAGAAAAGATACTAAGATGTCATATAAGAGCTTAAAATATAGTGGGACAAAGTGAGAAGAATGATTTGTTTTGAAAATCGAGAGCTCATGAAATTTTGTAACATTAGGTTAGGGCTACAGAGAAAAGAACTAGAATTAGGCGAGAGACATTTAAAACGGCGATGTTGGTATAATGTGGAATAACTAACAAGAGTGACCAAACTTATATTTATAATAAAGCAATAAGAGCGAGATAACTTTTACTTAAAAGAATTATTAATGGATGTCATACTGTCAATATCAACCTATAAAACTTGCAAATATTAATAAACTTAGAAAATTAATAAATCTTAAAGCACTTGATTGTCTATAATAAGCGACAAGTGCTTTTTTGCATGTTTAAATACGCAAATTTAAAATATTACCATTTAATAGCATCAGTAAAAGTGTACAAAATGCGAATAAAGGTTTCTTAGGCAGTGTAAAAGAAAAAGTCAAAAAGCAAGTAGTGAACGTGAAAACACAGATACAATCCAAAGTAGCCGAAGTCAAACAGCAACTGCGTCAGATGCTACGATCACAGCAGCATGAATTTTCATTAGCAGGTATAGACGGTAGATACATAGAGGATACAGGAACAGTTGGAAGAAACACAACAACTCCAAGTCCGAAGCCGTCTAATACCCAACCATCACAAAATGGCTCGAATAAAAAGCCTACCGAGGATAAGGGTACAGGTAATAGTAGGTTACCTGTGTTAGGGAAAAATGATGCTGACCCATTTATATATATATATGGTCCAGGTCGTCTCTCACATCCTGAAGAATGGGAAAGTATTATTAAGAAAACAAAGGAAGCGGGGACAGAAGTAAGAATATTAGATCGTGATATCATAGCGTATGCACCAAAAGGAAGCATTTGGTCCTATAAATGAATAAAGGGAGGCGATGAGAAATGAAACCTTTAAGTTTATCAAGGGAAATTAGAGAGGGAAAACTAAACGACCTAGAGATTATTAAATGTTTGGATATTCATCATAATCAAGTATTGGTTAGTGCTATAGATCAGATTGTCAATAGAAAATTATGTAATGAGAAAATTATATCAAGGTTAGTAGAGATTAGTGAATTTAGAGACCCTAAAGTAAATAAACTTTTCGGTATTGATACAATAGGCCATTATAGCATTGCGGCACTTGGGACTATAAATACACCTGAATCGAAATTGAAATATGAAGAATTAATGACTGATCTTGATGAGTGGGACAAAGAAATTGTGATAAGAATAGTTAATAACATGAATAATTGAACTAATGGTAATAGTGAGTTCATGTATAATGTTAAATCCCTCCTCAATTATAAAGGGAGGTATAAAAATGTTTGAAGACAAAGTCAGAGCAATCTTAGGTGCAAGAGCATTCCTAGATAATAATGATCCAAGAATTGAACAAAGATGGGAAGAGTTAATTATTTTATTAAGCGGAGATGCAAATTAGACTCTGAATTTTTTGCAGGTTTGTATAAAAACAGAACTTTCATTTTTAAGTGATGTTTTTGAAGAAGTGGCATCTAATTTGCGAAGAAAAAGTATACTGAATTACTGTATTGCTTAGATCAAAGATACCCGGACTTAAATTTGAAGAGAAGTATACAGATTACTGAGAAACACGTGGATTAAATTTAGGGTATCGAAGTTTTTGAAACTAAAAGTTGATGCGAAAAAATATTTAATTTAAACTAATTATTTCTTTCGAAGAAACAAATAATGATATCTTATATCAAGAGAGATTTATTTTGAATACCAAACAAACCTTGATTGGCTAATCACCTTTCAAGGTTTTTATTATGGTTAAAATAATAAGATTCTAGGGTCAAAATCATAATATATAATAGACAGTATATCCCGGTACATAGTAGGATTACCTTTCCTGGCAAAAGCCCAGCAACAGGTAAAGGCCGCTGTCAAACAAACGAAGCAGGTAGTGAAAGAAAAGGTACTACCAGTGGTGAAAAAAGCTGCGCAAGCAACCAAGAAACCAACGAATAGTTCAAGTACAAAGGCAAA
>NZ_JBNFXM010000038.1:0-7979 GCF_049943995.1 Lysinibacillus sp. VIII_CA | reverse complement strand
TCAGGTACAGACTCAAAAGCTGGTGGCCCAGACTACCTACAACTTCACATGCAAGCAAAAACAACTTCTGAAATGCTTTAATTTTACATGGACGTTAGGGCTATTTAATAAGTAGTAATTGAAGCATTGTGACAGAATTTGTGAAACTTCTCCAGGTAATATTGCCTCTCGCTATACCATAGACACTTATGAGGTAGTTACTTGGGGGGAGTTTGCAAATTTAGCGTTTTAATTGTTACTAAATTAATTAGTTACTTACCGAAATACATAGTCCTTTCTTCCATAGATTTTTTATCATCATTTAGTAAGGAGAGAATAGAATATGACAAAAACTCAACAAGTTATTGAACAAACACAAAATTATGGTGCAGCAAACTATCATCCACTGCCGATCGTAATTTCAGAGGCTGAGGGTGCTTGGGTTAAAGATCCAGAAGGCAACAAATATTTAGATATGTTATCAGCTTATTCAGCTGTAAACCAAGGACACCGTCACCCAAAAATTATCGCTGCTTTAAAAGAGCAAGCTGATAAAGTAACATTAACTTCACGTGCATTCTACAGCGAAAACCTTGGTGAATGGTATGAGCTAGTAGGAAAGTTAACAAATAAAGAAATGGTATTACCAATGAATACAGGTGCTGAAGCAGTAGAGACTGCTTTTAAAGCAGCTCGTCGTTGGGCATATGATGTAAAAGGCGTAGAAGAAGGCAAGGCAGAAGTTATTGCATGTAATGGTAACTTCCATGGTCGTACAATGCTTGCTGTATCTCTTTCTTCTGATGAGGAATATCGTCGTGGATTCGGTCCAATGTTACCAAACGTTAAATTAGTAGACTACGGTAATCTTGAAGCATTAAAAGCGGCTATTACACCAAACACAGCAGCATTCTTAATTGAACCAATTCAAGGTGAAGCTGGTATTGTCATTCCAACAGAGGGCTTCCTAAAAGCAGCTCGCGAACTTTGCCGTGAAAACAACGTATTATTCATTGCTGACGAAATCCAAGCAGGTTTAGCACGTACTGGTAAAATGTTTGCTTGTGATTGGGAAGAAGTAGAACCAGATATGTACATCTTAGGTAAAGCACTAGGCGGCGGTGTATTCCCAATTTCTTGTGTAGCTGCAAACCGTAACATTTTAGGTGTATTTAATCCAGGTTCACACGGATCAACTTTCGGTGGAAATCCTTTAGCTTGTGCAGTTTCAATTGCATCTATTAAAGTATTATTAGATGAAAAATTAGCTGAACGTTCACATGATCTTGGTGAATACTTCAAAGGTAAGTTAAAAGAAATTAACAACCCAGTTATTAAAGAAGTACGTGGTCGTGGTTTATTCATTGGTATGGAATTAACAGAGGCAGCTCGTCCATACTGTGAAAAACTAAAAGAATTAGGTTTATTATGTAAAGAAACACATGATACAGTTATTCGTTTTGCTCCACCACTTGTTATTTCACAAGAGGATTTAGATTGGTCAATCGAACAAATTGAAAAAGTATTTAAACTTTAACAAAATGTTCACATTTTAATTCGGAAGTATGTTACAATGATGCCGATATACTATCATTAAATAAAACAAAGAGGCGATTTAATAATGTCTGAAAACTTAAATCTTTTCACATCAACACAAGATGTCATTCAAGATGCTCTAAACAAACTTGGCTATGATGAAGCAATGTATGAATTACTAAAAGAACCGCTTCGCATGCTCCAAGTACGTATCCCGGTGAAAATGGATGATGGTACAACAAAAGTATTCACAGGTTACCGTGCACAACATAACGATGCTGTAGGACCAACTAAAGGTGGAGTTCGTTTCCACCCACAAGTGTCTGAGGAGGAAGTTAAAGCGCTTTCAATGTGGATGACATTGAAGTGTGGTATTGTCGATCTACCATATGGCGGTGGTAAAGGCGGTGTCATCTGTGACCCTCGTCAAATGTCTATGGGCGAAATCGAGCGTTTAAGCCGCGGTTACGTTCGTGCTGTAAGTCAAATCGTAGGACCAACAAAAGACATTCCTGCACCAGACGTATTTACAAATGCACAAATTATGGCATGGATGATGGATGAGTATAGCCGTATGGATGAATTTAACTCACCAGGCTTTATCACAGGTAAGCCATTAGTTCTTGGTGGTTCACAAGGTCGTGACCGTGCGACTGCACAAGGTGTTACAATTGTAATCGAAGAAGCAGCGAAAAAACGTGGTATTGATATTAAAGGTGCGCGAGTTGTTATTCAAGGATTTGGTAACGCAGGTAGCTTCCTTGCGAAATTTATGCATGATTTAGGTGCAAAGGTAATCGGTATTTCAGATGCTTATGGTGCACTTCATGATCCAGAAGGTTTAGATATCGACTACTTATTAGATCGTCGTGATAGCTTTGGTACTGTAACAACTTTATTTGAAAACACGATTTCAAATAAAGAATTATTAGAACTTGATTGTGATATTTTAGTGCCTGCTGCGATTGAGAACCAAATTACTGCTGACAATGCACACAATATTAAAGCTGATATCGTAGTAGAAGCAGCAAATGGACCAACAACTGCTGAAGCAACTAAAATCCTGACAGAACGTGGCATTTTACTTGTGCCAGACGTATTAGCATCTGCTGGTGGTGTTACAGTTTCTTACTTCGAATGGGTACAAAATAACCAAGGTTATTATTGGACAGAAGAAGAGGTTGAAGAACGTCTATACAAAAAAATGGTAGAAGCATTTGATAATGTTTATACAACAGCTACAACACGTAACATTAACATGCGCTTAGCTGCTTATATGGTAGGTGTTCGCCGCACTGCAGAAGCTTCACGCTTCCGTGGATGGGTTTAAAATAAGTTCAATCTAAAACGAGTTTCTCCTATTGTAATGGGAGGACTCGTTTTTTTATATTTACATGAATGGGAAGCTAAGAGGCATTCAATTAAACAGATGTACTAAATTCTTTAATAAATTAAAGAGACCGTCCAAACCGAAACTAATTAACAGAGTTGTGCTATACTGCACCAAACGTTATCTTTGCTTTCTTTAATATAAATATGAGAAAATCCAACTAGAAAGGGGCGAATTAAATGGATTCATTTACATTTTTTAACCCAGTGAAACTGCATTTTGGTGAAGATGCGCTGGAAAAGTTACCAAAGGAATTAGAGCAGTATGGAAAAAAAGTATTGGTTGTATATGGTGGTGGTAGCATCAAGACAAATGGTGTTTACGACGCTGTTATCGACAAATTACAACAAGCAGATAAAACAATTTTTGAATTAAGTGGGGTAGAACCTAATCCTCGTGTGGAAACAGCTAGACGTGGTATTGAAATTTGTAAAACAGAAGGAATCGACTTAGTTCTTGCGGTTGGTGGTGGTTCTGTAATTGATTGTTCCAAATTAATTGTTGCTGGTGCAAAATATGATGGAGACGCATGGGATATCGTTAAACGTAAGGTTTTGGTGGAACAAGCTCTACCATTAGGAACCGTGTTAACATTGGCTGCTACAGGCTCTGAAATGAACTCTGGATCGGTTATTACTAACGCTGCTACTGAAGAAAAATTAGGCTGGGGTAGCCCTGCGGCATTCCCGAAATTTTCAATATTAAATCCTGCGTATACGGTGAGTGTACCTAAAAATCATACGGTTTATGGAATCGTTGATATGATGTCACATATATTCGAACAGTACTTCCATAATACAACGAATACACCAATCACTGATGAAATGTGTGAGGGGGTATTACGGACGGTTATTAAGACAGCACCTAAATTATTAGAGGATCTAGAGAATACACAGTTACGTGAAACGATTCTATTAGCAGGAACAATTGGATTAAATGGATTCTTATCAATCGGTTCTCGTGGAGACTGGGCATCTCATAATATCGAGCATGCTGTATCGGCGGTTTATGATATTCCGCATGCGGGTGGTTTAGCTATTCTTCAGCCGCATTGGATGCGTTTAAGTGTACCAGTGAATCCTGAACGCTTTGCGGGTATAGCAACACGAGTATTCGGAGTGGATGCAACAGATAAAACGGTAGAAGAGGTTGCTTATGAAGGGATTGATCGCTTGTCAGCATTTTGGTCATCGTTAGGGGCACCGAATCGTTTAGCTGATTATAATATCGATGATTCGAAATTCCAACAGATTGTAGAGCATGCTATGCATAATGGTCCTTTTGGAAACTTCCATCAGTTACAAGAAAAAGATGTACGAACAATTTTACAAAATTCTCTTTAAGATAATGATTGAGTGTGAGGCTGTGTAGTTAGCCTCACACTTTTTTGTTAAAAGTTAAGAAAAATTAGTCAGCTGAATAGTTTGTATAGGACTTTAAGAAAGTCTCTACACCATTTTTTTGATAACGGCGAACCCATTCAGTCACACCGATATCTTTCGCAATTTCAAGCATGGTTTCATATCCATTTAAATATCGTTGAACTGCTTGAATACGTTGTTCAACACTTACTTTTCCCATAAAAAAACCCGTAAAAGTTAGATTGATGTCTAACTTTTACGGGGCTGTTTAAAACAAGGCAATTGGCTTGTTAGCTTTTAGTTTTAATGGTCAGGTCTTTCACCAAGATGTATCCAGCTAGCTTTTCCGTCATCTTCATCAAATAAAATGGCGACCTTTGATACACCCTTCTGACTTAATATAACTTCTGTTAAATGATCTCGAACATCGTCTAAAAATGCTAAGGATAGTTTAGGGTCAGCTTCTGCCACTAATTCAACATGTAAAAACTCCCCTTCTTTAATAACTTCAAGGCGTACAATATCTTTAATATTTGGATCATCCATTACAAGGTGGGCGATATGATTTAACATTTCTTCATCTGTCTCACCGATTACACCACGAGCATTGTCCAAGAATACTTTACCAACAACATAAAACATCATGGCCCCAATAATCATCGAAACAAGACCTTCTATTCTAGTCCAACCTGTAAAATGAGCGATTACAATAGCAATGAAGGCCAAAATATTTCCGCTTGTAGCGACTAAATCTTCCATAAAAACTAATTTAGTCGCAGGTTTTGCACGATTTAAATAATTGAAAGCTTTTGGAATAGTTGTAATACCTGCTTTTTCCTGCCCAGCTTCATGTAATACTTCTACAGCGGCTTTTGCAAGTACTGTTCCTTCTAAAACAATACCTATGAATAATACTCCAAGAGCAATGAGTACCCCGCTCGATTCTCCAGTAGGATGGATAAAATGATGCCATCCTTCCTTGATTGTTTCATAGGAAAGAATTGCTACGATAATAACTGCAAATAAGCATACTAAATTGACAATACGACCGAAGCCACTAGGGAATTTTTTTGTAGGTGCTTTTTTAGATAGAGCGGAACCAATATACACGAACAATTGGTTTGCTGCATCTCCAAGTGAATGCATCATTTCTGCGAACATAGCTACATTACCTGTTAAGAAAAAGGCAATGCCTTTAATAATACCTAAAAAGGCATTGACACAAGCCGCCATCAGGGAAGGTTTGTTGCCATCCTTTAGTAGTTTAAATAATTCTCCCATAAAAAATCCTCCAACTAGTTTAAAATTTCCATTTCGATTTTTTCAATATATGATAATGTTCGTAATGAACGGTAAAACGACAGTAAATTATCAGAGACAATTAAGGACAAACGTAAATCCAACTCATGTAAAACAGTATCATTTTTTAAAGGTACATCTTTAATACGGATATTTTCGATGATGATATTGTTGTTTTTAAGGAATAGCAGAAAGGATTCCGTATGTTTATCATCATCTATTTGAACTTTTAATAAAATCTCTCTCATGCGAATACGTTTTGGTCCAATTTTCATTAGGAAAGGGGAGAGAATTTCAATTCCGAATACAATAATAATCACAGCTAACGTGGCATCCATATAAAAACCAGCGCCTACAGCGATTCCAATGCCGGCAGCTCCCCATATCATGGCTGCAGTTGTTAAACCAGAAATGCTATCATTACCACGTCTTAAAATTACGCCTGCTCCTAGAAATCCAATACCACTGACAATTTGAGCAGCTAAGCGAAGGGGATCCATTGTAATATTAATATCTTCTCTAGAAGGGGTGGAGTAAGCTGTTTCAATGGAAATAATGGTTAGCAAACAGCTGAATGTTGCTATGACTAAACTGGTCTTTAATCCAACTGGTTTCTTCTTTAATTCCCTTTCAATTCCGATTACTAAACTTAATGTGGCTGCTAAAACTAATTTTATGCCAACTTCATATGTAATCATATTTTCCAATAATGTTCCCATACACAACCCTCCATAGATATTTCGCATTGCTAAGAGATATGCAAGCAGTCATTATTATATGTGCATTACTTTTTTGTATTGTACAACATGGAAGGGAGGAAATATATGTGTTTTATTTTATAGAAATCTAAAATTCATCTATACATCCATATCGTAATTGGTATCACAATGATTAAAGGTCGATTATTTATGTAAAACATGCATCTGAGGAAGTTGAGAGCGTTGCATTTTCTCATATGCTCTTTTCTAATTTAATTATGGCACCATTGTTTTTAGAGGAATGAACAATGGAGTTATTGATATGAAGCGAGCGAAATAGGTGTTTCTTTAGGTTGTAGGAATTATTTTAGGCTGTTTTTTTACATATTGTCAAAAAACAATCGGAATAGAGCGTACTAATGGTACTAGTCCTAGACATGGTGCATAAAATCAAGACGTGCCAGCCAAGATTAAAATAGATTCATGACAATTAGCTATGGGAATATTTAAATAGAAATGATAATGGAAGATGAAACAAGTAGCGTGCTTGCTACAAGAATTGATGATGGATATGCCGAGGTTCCTATATAAATTACATTTCCAAAAACTATATTTTATTCACATAAAATGGTATAATGAATGGGTAACTAGATAGAGGTTTCATGGGCGGTAAGCATACATTCTTCACCCGTTTTTCAGGTATCTGGAGGGGAAGGAGGTGTTGCTAATGACAACTTACGAGGCAATGTCCTTAATGATCAGTTTTAGCGGATTGATCGTTTCGGTAATCGTTCTGTCATTTACTTTTTCTCAGAAAAAAAAGTAAACCGCCCCTGCCCTCCAAGCATGTGAGTGGTTTACTCCTTCATTATGCAAATCGCCTTTGAAGCGATTCGTCGGTTACATGACCATTTGGTGGTGACACACCAAGTGGTCCTTTTTTTATATCCATCTTCATGAAAAATTATAACATGCATTCTTAAATTACTCAAATTAATTGGAAATGAGTACAATTCTAAATTTCAAAAGACACAAGGAATAAGAGAAAAACTTTAAGTGATATAAAAAGTATGTTTTGTTTTCCCTATTTAGATATGTCGAAACTCAGATTAAAGATAACCATTGATTTTTTAGTTGTAATCTGGGGATGCGCTCGTCACGTGTGCACTTGTTACATCTTATTGTATAATAGGATGGGATATACGTAGAGATGATCGTTTGTTACTAATATAATAGTTGTCTATGTTGGAAGTATGATCAATTTATTTATCTATAAAATCTAAAAGACGCACAGAAGGACCGTATAATGGATGGGTTATGTTTTTTATTAATAGCGTTAATACCTAACTTATTTGGTCAACCTTTTGTTTAGTTGGCTATGGTTCTAAACCTGTTGGTACTGTTATTTAAATGGTTGGATATTCTTTTAGTAGGAAGCATTCTATTTCCTTGCTATCAATATAAAAAAGATTTTTAACTTTTTTTAAGAAAATGCTTGATTTTTAAAATGCTATATTATATATTATTACTTGTCCTTAACAAGAAGAAACGCTTTGAAATTTTAAAAACAAAAAAGTTGTTGACTTCCTGTTATAAATAAGTTATCATAATGAAGTCGCTAAAAACGACTAAGATAATTATGAACCTTGAAAACTGAACAAGCAAAACGTAATCAATAAAGTTTTAAGTAGCTAGCCTAGCTAGTGAACGAAACAA
>NZ_JBNFXM010000037.1:0-10624 GCF_049943995.1 Lysinibacillus sp. VIII_CA | reverse complement strand
TTGAAGAGACAGGAAAACAATATAAAAGAATTAGAGGGCTTTTAGAAAAAGCACCCCAAAAAGTATAAGTTTTTACAACATGCAAGGATCGGGTAGTATTTTTTGTCTTACCGAATTATGACCTTTCTCAAAATAAGCAGCTATATTTATTGTCGTTTTGCTCGAATTGTAAAGAAAAAAACTATGAGTAGAATAAAAAAACTTTCAAGGTACAAAAAGTACAAAAGGATGCCTACTAGGCATCCTTTTGTACTTTTTAACATGATTATGTACTAACCAAATATAAATAGTGCCTTTTTGCCCTTTGTGCAGAAGGACAAAAAGGTACCTTAATTAGAATATCGATTTCTTGAATTGAAAGCTATCCAACAAAGGGACTGAAAGTAAAATAAGGAAAAGTTTACTTAAAAAAATACAAATTATACAAGATTTATTGATATAACTATCTCGAATTAGGCAGTAATGAGAGGACAAAAATTTAAAGAGCATAAGGAAAAAGTGCACCCAACATAGTCGTGGGGCTAGGCAGGGCCTAGCTTTTTCATGATATCAATGAAATGAGGAATGATATACATTCCTCAGGAAAGATATAAACAAAATATATACAGCTACTATGACTACAATTCACTTTTATTCTCTTTCAATCTTCTCCGAATGGTAGCTTCCGAAACGCCAAATATTCGTGCAATTTCTCGATTACTTTTCCCAGCATCTTTTAAATGTAGTAACTTCGACTCATTGATGCTTAACTTAGGACGACCATTAGGGTTTCCACCTCTCCATTTCTCATCATTTTTTTCATGTTTATTATTTTTAAAAAATCGCTTTAGCAAATCCACCCCTCCTTATATGCGTCTTAACTCTAAATTTTAAGTTTTGACGCATATATTTTCAACTTTACATATGTTTGTAGGTCTCAAAAACATATAAAAAATTAGGGAATTCAAATGTTCAACGAGAAATAATGTAACCGGGGAGTGGAATTGTTTAGGTTTTGCAAAAAAATAAGAGAAATTGATAGAGCAATTGAAATGATTGGTTTCAATATCAAGAAAAAAAGTGCTGCTGTTGAGGATAAATCTGCATAGATTATTTGTTTGGAAAAGTATGTAGGAAACATATAGAAACGAACGTAAGTTTGTGTAGAAAATAGGAAGAATCGCACTTTTTCATGGGTACACCGAAATACTAGGCTCTGCCTAGTCTAACACCACAAGTGATAGCAAATTTCCCTTATGCTCTTCAGTACGGCCTACTCTAGGAATTTGAAATAATATGTCGAAATTCACATGAGAAATTAAAAATGGAAATATGAGGTGATACATATGGCAAAAGTTAATATTGAAGAAATTATTGATCACTTGAGTTCAGAAATGAGAAGGTCATTTAGAGATTCAGTAAATAGCGTTATTCCAGGAGCAACTTTTGATGAAAGCAAACTTTTTAGACGATTTAAGAGAGAGGTACGTAGAAAGTGCAGTACATGAGAAAACGTACCCGACCAGTATGTTGATTCTAAATAGCAATTAAATTCAACTGAATATAAATGAATATTAAAATAAAAAAAACGTTCCCAAATGCAAGTTTGGAAACACATTAAAAAGCCACAAATGTTGTACCATCAACGTTTCGTGGCTTTTCTTATGAACATTGTTTATACACTTTTTTATACAGTTAGAGTAAACGTTGATATAACAGTATTTTTACTTGTTTGGCTTGTTCTTCACTTTGCATAAAATCGTGTATATTTCTTAACTTTGTAAATTAGTTTAAACTAGTTTACTTTTTTGAATCAGAATTACTAAGAGTTATCTTAGGTGCGTGAAAAGAGCCAAGTACAACGTGCAGGATTAAGAGTGTGCTACAGCACACTCGAAAAGCGCGTCGCACTTGGGTTGGAATGGTATACAGGAAGGTTTAAAATTGTATACATAACAAAGTAGAACTATATGGAGAACGAAATGATAGGTATATCGGTTGAAAAAGGAATGAAATTTTGTTACATGGGCAGCTATAATATTGCCCTTCTTAATATACATAAAATTGATTCCGATTTTTGAAGTTAGGGAGTATTTAAATCAAAAAAGGGACAGTTTAACCGTCCTTCTTTAGATTTAAATACTTATTCACTTCTTCCCAATAAAAACTCTTACTCAATGACTATATCAATAGTTTGTTTAATTATTTCAACATTTTCAGCAGAGAATTTGACAACTAATTCATATTTTCCTGGAGTTAGTTTTTTTGTATCTACTGCTATCGGATATTCTAGTGCTTCATTAGGCTTTAATGTTATTTTATCGCCTATATTTCGTTTAGGAATATCATATATCAATGATTCAGGCAGGATATATTCCTTGCTTCCTTCTGTTCTTTGTAAGGAGAGACTTATATCATTTATTTTACTAAATATAATTGTAATTGGTTCTGTTTCAACAGATGTAACTGAAAAATTAAATTTTTTTATTGGAGTATTTTCAGATTCAAGTTTGAGTTCTCCTATTAAATGTAATTTTTTTTCTTGGTCATTATTATTAATTAATAAATATGAAATCAATACTACGACAATTATTAATAAAAACAAAACTACTTTTTTCAATTTAACCACCTCATTTAGGTATTTTTGTCTATATACTTTGCAATTTTATTATACCATAATTTGATATGAATGCTAAAAATGGAAGGAGAATGGTATAAATGAAAAAAATTTGCATTTCACTTTTCGGATTGTTTTTATTTGTTACTCTCGGTACAGGTAATACTTTTGCGTCAGAAGGTTTAACACAAGAAGAAGAAGAAATTCTACTAAATGAAGTAGGGTTAGAAAATGAAGATTTAGAAATATTACCTTTGGAACAACTTAGAATGTTTATAGCAGAAGATGCAGAAGTTGTATTAGAAGAGTCTGAAATAGTAACTTTTAATGAAATCCCTACATTTGAAGAAGGGAGAATTACTACATTTGGAAGTATTAGTGAAAGTAAACTAAAAATCACTGGTAAAGCAGTGAAATTATCTAATAATAGTAGTGGTCAAAAAAGATATAATTTATATGGGACTTGGAAATGGATAACTGCTCCTATTAATACCTATGTTGATGGTATGTCAATTGGATTTGAATCTGGACTTGGTATACTTCTGCCTACAAGTGGAGGTAAAATATCTGAGCATTCTCATGAATACGCTACATATGAAAGAGGAATAAAAAACCTTAGAGAACATAGTGTTTATCCAGATGATTGGGCTCCAGGTAATGGCGTTGCTGCTTTATATGATATTGTACAAGGTGGATCTGGTCATTCAGGATATATTAGTCAAAATGTTTATATGACAAATAGTACTGGTTCAACAAATCTTAAATTTGAATATGCACACGCAAGAACAATTTTCAATCCTTCATTTAGTGTTTCTAAAGGGGTATTCGGTGTTTCAGTTGGAAAAACAATAGATACAGCCGATTTTGCTTCTACATTAAATTGGTAAAATCCAATAGTTATATAGAAAATTTAGAGTTTTAAAAAGCACCTTTATGTATACATGTTGTAGCGTCACAAAAAAGCCCCAAAACGCTGTTAAACCAAAGTTGTATAAAATGCTGCATATACAATAACTTATGATTTAACTAAAAAGGTAGTAATGACAAGAGTTTATCCTTTGTCGTTACTGCCTTTTTCTTTTGTTTTGTTAAGTTTCTGAGAACAATCGAGATGAACCATTATCCAAGAAATGATATTTCGATTGGCCTCATAGGCCGATAAACTGTCTTCGCTCTAATGATTCTTCTAGGCTAAGAATTGAACAGTAATTTTGGCTACTGTAAGACTATCGGGAGGGTGAAATATGCCCTGAATAATAAAAAAACAAGAAGAATGATTTTGTATTTGGGAGAGTACACCCCATTAGAGCGATCGGCTAATACAAAAAAATTAAAAAATAAAGAAATAACTTTATATAAATAAATTAATTAAATATTGATGTAAGGGTTATCAAAATATTTAAGACGCCAAATTTTGGTCTTATCCTTGTCCAGCTTATTTACATTCTTTTTAAAAGTTTTTTCGGAAAGAGGTTGTTTTTTTTCTACGGATTTCCCTTTATAGATTGTTGGTTCGAACAACACTTTAAAAACTACAACAATCTAGGAGGAAATATATTATGGCATGTTATGAAAATAGCGTTAACACATCACAGGGGAAAACAGCAAAGCTTTTTGTTTGTGCAACAAACAATGGTATCAACGTTGACGTATCACTAAAAGGTCAACCGGGTGACACTAAAGTGATTCGAGGTTATGTCCAATTAATCTTAGAAGAAGCGAATCAGTATGAGGCTTGGGTTCAGGTTTCTTCCCAGAATGAAGGTTTATGGGCAGATTCTACTATTAAAGACAAAACTGCTCGGATTGTTCATTCTTATATTTCTGGAAAGAGTTTGGTTCGAGTTATTGCGAAAATATATTCTGATGCCAATTACAAATACCTAATTTCCACAGCATCAACGAATGGCTTCATTCGTGAATAAAACAACAAAAAATATTACATTGGGGGGAATATATTATGGCATGTTACGAAAATAGCGTTACTACATCACAGGGAAAAAAAGCAAAGCTTTTTGTTTGTGCAACAAACAATGGAAGCTACGTTGATGTATCACTAAAAGGTCAACCTGGAGAAGATATAATGATTCGAGGTTATGTTGCATTCTTCTTAGAAGAAGCGAATCAGTATGAGGCTTGGGTTGAGGTTGCTGCACATCGTCCTGGTTTATGGGAAGATTCGAGAATTAGCAGCAAGGATGGTCGTCTTTATTTTAAAAAGAATGGAACCATTGTGCGAGTTATTGCAAAAATCTATGCTGATGCAAACTATAAATATCTAATTGATACAGCATCAACAAATGCTTTTCAGCGTTAATAGAACCTGTTAAATAATGTCTCCTGCGTAAGTAGGAGACTTTTTTTTGTTTCTATTGTTTGAGCGTAATAAATTTGGGATAATTGTTAATAGAGGTGGTTTAAAATTGAAAAAAAGTTATATTTGGGGTGTTCTTTTTGTAGTTGTAGTTTTAAGTGTGAGTGTTGCGTTTTGGATTATAGATAAAAATGATAAAGAAACATATTCGAATATTGTCGAAGATGGAAGAGAAGAATCAACAAAAGATACGGATTTATCTTGGGTAGACGGTGTTCATGCCGATATGCTTGATGATTGGAAAAGTGGAGATAAAACGTTTGATGAGCGTCTAGTGCAAGAAGTAATGCTAGATATGACACACCAAAAGCTTGATACACATGTAAAAGAAGGTTCAATGGAAATAACACCGAAACGAATTGACAATTTGATGCAGATAGCTGAAGAAGAGAAAGCCGTCTTTTTTAAGAGTGAAACATATTTGGATATATTAAAACGTTGGAAAGAAAATGATTTTTCAACAGTTGAGGATGACCATAAACTACTCCATTCTCTCTATGATAGATAACGGTTTGAACAACAAATTACACTACAAATAAAAAATCTTGTAATGGAGTCATTAGAAAAAGGAACTCTCCAGAAGGGTAGTCTGTACGTTCTATTGCTAAAATAGTTAATGTTGGTTTAGGTACGGTGCAGAAATACAGCAAATGAACAATAGTTTTTTCTACGAATAAACTATTAGTTAGATCATGTGATTTAGTGCGTTAAAAAGAGAAAGTGAAGATACAATATAAAAGACAGTAATAACAAGGTTTTGTCCCTTGTCATTGCTGTCTTTTTCTAATGTTATGTAAAGTCGAAATTCATGAACATAAAAAATTTTTTTAACCTTTTTTTGAAAAAAAGGTTGTTAAACCGAAATGAAATTACCTTTATAGAGTGTTAGATGGTTAGCCAATCATAACAAATAAAAAAATATCTATTTAGGAGGAATTACATTATGGCTTCATTTATTCTTGGTACTCGAAAAGGTACTTCTACAACATTCACGTATCCACACGCAGGTATATTGCAATTGGATTATGTAATGGCTCTAGCTGTGCAGTATTTAGAAACCAAAACAGCAGAGTCCACTATGGCAAATGGTTTGTCTCGTATTGAAATGGCAGGAGCTTTAGGAGATGTTTTTGGCACTTCAAGTAATACAACTGTTGCAAATCGTATCGCAGTGCATATTTGGCCAGAGACAAGTGTACGACAAGACTTTGCAACAGCTGCTCGAGCTGGTCGTAAGAATATCAAGGCAATTAACGATAAAGTTGAATCTGGTGGTTACAAATCTGTTACAGTTAAGGTTAATTACACAGAAGTGTACAACCTTGCAACAGGACGTACTGTTTTGACAGTCATTGATTCTGCAACGGCTACTTCATATAACAAATAATATGTACAAAAAAACCTGCTTATTTACAGCAGGTTTTTTTGTTATTTAATGTCCTTTAAAGCATCGAAAAATTCATCATCACCTTTTAAAATAGTGTATTCATAAAGTAATTTTTCCTCGGTTTTCGTTGAATAGTCTAGAAAAGCAATTTGTTTTTTCTTTTCAGATACGTGGAGCCCGTATTCTTTATTTGATTTAATATTGATAGCATAATCAACATCTTCATACGGAGTTGCACCGAATGTTTTTTGTACTTGCAAGTTATTTATCGCATCTATAATTCGTTGTTGCTGTTCTTCGTCTGTGACATTTACTTTATTAGGATTTAGAGGTTCTGATTCAATTATACGAATGTTTAAAGAATTTGGTTTTTCATTGAAATTGGCATCATCAAAAATATCTGCTACTGTATAAACTTTTTCAAATTCAGCTTTAGCAATAGCTTCTTGTTTTTTTGATTCTTTATTTTCGTACACATCCCATGTCATTAAGCCAATAGCAACGGTCAGAACACTAATCGTTATGAAGATACGTTTACGCATATTTTTCCCCCGATTTCCTTTTTTGTAATTAAATTATATCAAAATTTGTATTCAACTGTTGTATTCAGCTTTGTTATATAAAGGGATTTTTTGAAGATCTTTCGAAAATGGTTGTCAAACCGTCTATAGATTTCCCTTTACTAAAGAAAGGAGGGAATTCGATGGGAGAATATGAATTTTTAATCGGCTTGATTAGCAATACAGGATTTCCAATTGTCGCTTTTTTACTGATCTTTTGGAAGTTCGATAAATCTCTTGGATTGCTTGCAGAAGCCGTGAATAATAATACGAATGCAGTTCAATTATTATTACAAAAAGAAAACCAAGGAAATAAAAATAAGTAATTAATTTTTACAATAATAAATGATATTTTTTTCTTATTTTTATGATGTTAAATTTGTAAAATGAACATAATTATGGATGTTAGTTTTCTTTTTTTTACCCTAAAATAGAACGTATGTTTCTTTTTTTGTATAGGAGTTGATTTTTTGATTCAAAATCGTCTATTAAAATCTTTTTTAGAAAATGAAAAAGTAAGCAAGCTGTATAAAAGTTATTTAGAGAATCCTGCCCCTCATACGAGAGACACTATTGAAAAATTATTTAAAATCCACGTTCGAAAAATTCAATTACTTAGTTATTTTTCCCATGTTTTGTATTTTGAATCTCAAAGATATGACAAACAAATCCGTCATAATAACCAAGTTAATCAGTTAACGTTAGATAAAGGCATTAACGATGGTGAGAACAAATTTATTGATTTAATTCCCGATGAAAGTATTGATGATGATTCTAAGTGGATACATTCTGACTTCACTCATTTGGAAGTAATTTTCGAGGACAAGCAACTATATAATATTGTTTCGAAATTAGGACCAAAAAAGAAATATATATTGCATTCTATTTTTGTAGATAATCTAACGGAAGAAGAAATTTCAAAAAAACTAGGTATTTCAAAACAAGCTGTCAATAAAGCTAAAAACCAGGCTTTTCAAAAAATTAGGCAGGAGTATTCAAAAAAATCGAGGTGATGTTGATGCCAATAAATGAATTAAGTGAATTAAGAAGTACGGCATTCCAACAGGAGGTTCTAGATATGTTGCAGCCTAAAATTAAATCAGTTTTACATCAGACCAGTTTTCAAAATAGGATGGATTTGGAACAGGAAATTTCGTTAATGATCATTAGGGTTGTTAAAACAAAACAATTTAGAAAAGTACCTTCGTTCTTCGAACTTATTGAAAGTGAAAAAATTATATAAAAAGGCTCCACTCTTTTTTCTCCGTTACCTGGAGAAAAGTAATAGTATTATTAGTTAACTAATATAAACTAATATATTAGAAACTATTAGGAGAGTGAATAGTATGTGGGAGCTGACAAAAGACAACAACGTTTCCGAGCTTATCGCGAGTAAAAAATCGTTAAAAGAGCTTAGAAAGTTTTTAAATACACGTGATACAACCATACGAGAAGTATTCAATTCATTAGGGTACTTTTATAATAAATCGCAACATGAATGGCAACGTGACGCCGATGTTCCGAATAAAGATATGACTTTTAATGAAGCATTGGCACAGTTAAAAGCAGTATCATCAAGACAAACTCCTAAAGTGAATAGAAAACTAATAGAAGTTAATAAAGAGCTAATAAAAACTAATAATGAACTAATAGAAACTAATAGTCAGCAAAACCTAGAGGTTTTGAACGCCATTGGCCTGTCAAAAAACGAATTTCATGTGTTAAAAAAGATGATTCAAGAGCGCATTCAGCAAGAGGATCCACATGAACAGTTATCAATTTTTAATGAGATTGCGAAATTAAATACGAGAAGTAGAAAAAATAAAACGTATTATATTTCAGAGGAGTTAGTGGTAGAAGTAGATCGTGTCGCAGATGAGTTAAATATAAAAAAATCGCAGTTGGTCGAGGTTGCTCTACTAGAATTTTTCAAGCGTCATGGCTCTATTCAATAAACTAATAGAAACTAATAGTCGTAGAATATATTTACAAGTTACTAACTTTAGCGTATGGTAAGAATAACTAAATCGAACGTAAAAAAGCCATTCCCCAGTGACTAACATCGGATTGCCGTCCTTTGTTAATCGCTTTATCGTATCTCGTACATACGATGCAGCTTGTCGTGAAATGACTCTTTATCTGTTGTAATAAGTATAGATACTATCTATATACGTCATTCTAGTATGAATTAGAAGACATTTCAACAGTTAATTAAAAGGTCATTAAAGATTATTCCTTAATCTAAAGCGTTTTGCATCGTTAAGAAACACGATGTGAAACGCTTTTTTGCTTCCAAAAAGGGGCAACTACCATGAAAAATAAACTAAAAACTACACCAAACCAAGCAGTCCAAACATTTATGACATACGGCAATCAAAATGGAGATCGGCAACTCAAAGAAGAACGCCTGCAGCAATTAGAAGAAGTACTAGCAACCCAAGGAATTTATCCTGGTGGGAAAGTACATAGAGTGCTAGAAAAATTGATTTATGATCTTACATACAACGGCATTATCAAAGTAAGCCGAGAGCATTTGAGCAACAAATTAGAGGTAGGATTAAATACAATCTCAACAGCTTTTAAGTATATGGAGCAATCTAAGCTATTTATCCTTTCCAGAAACAAATCAGGAAAGACGAATAGTGGTTGTCGGGTCATTTTGGATGTGCAGCATGTTAACTTTGAAAGTATTTTAAGTGGTATTTATCGTCTAACTGCTTATGAAATTGCCATCTTAAAAGAAGACTTTAAACATCTGAGTAAACATCAAAACAAACATCAGGATTTGGCTGAAAACGTTGGCGTATCAACGCTGAATGGCTCAAATTCGACTTTTAACTATAATAACCAAATTAAAACATCAAAAGATATAAAGACGTCTACTAAGCAGGCGTCTGATAAGAAAAATAATCTTTACAATCGTTTGAAAGACCTTTATCAAGCACGTACAGGCTCTTTAGAGGGCTTTAAAGCCTTTGCAGGTGTTATCTATGGTTCCATGAAAAAAATTAAAGCAGAGGACAAGCTAGGGCTATCTAAGTGCCAATTAGAAACAATCATGTATCAATCATTAGATGCAGCCATTTCAGCGAGCGATCAATACGTTAAAACCAACCGTTTAGCCTTACTAAGTGCCATTATTCGCAACAAAATCAACGATTTAACGGTTTCGAATTCATCTGCAGCATCAGAAAAAGAGAAAACTAGAAAAGTAGAAGTGGTACCTGCATGGTTTGCGACTCGTCATGAGCAAGAAGAAGAATTAACAGAAGAAAAGAAAGCCTATTTTGCACAAGAACGTGAGCGAATATTGGCCAAGTTACGAGATCTCTAATCAAATGAGGAATGGTGAAAACCATACCTCTAGTTTGTTATGATTATTTTTAGGTAATAAAAGGGAATTATTACTTTTAAATTTTTAAAAAAGGAGATTATATATGATGCAAAATAACACACTTTCAGGATTTCATATCAAAAGTAAAAAAAGTGAAGTATTGAAACTACATCCTAAAAAGTACACGTGGCACATCCCTAAATATTTACGTGATTTAAACATCCAACCAGGTGATATTGTTAGTGTCGGAAAACCAATTGCACGTATCTTAGTAACAGAAGTTTTTAGGGAAGAGTTTGAAGAGACAGGAAAACAATATAAAAGAATTAGAGGGCTTTTAGAAAAAGCACCCCAAAAAGTATAAGTTTTTACA
>NZ_JBNFXM010000036.1:0-12418 GCF_049943995.1 Lysinibacillus sp. VIII_CA | reverse complement strand
TATGGCGACAGAGAACATTTTATCCGAGTCAATGTGAAATCAACTCAATACTTAATAGACATGAGTAAAGAAGCAAGGGCACGCTTTCATTATATTTCAACAATAAGTATTTCTGGACATACCCCTCATGATAATGAGAAAATCTTGTTTTATGAAAGGGACTTTGACAGGGGACAACAGCTAGATAATGTGTACGTAGAAAGTAAATTTTTAGCAGAAAAATTAGTAAGGAAAGCTATAAAAGAAGGTGTATCAGCCACAGTGTATCGCGTAGGAAACCTAGTAGGGCATACACTTGACGGGAGATTTCAAGAAAATATAGAGGAAAATGCTTTTTATCGTTTAATAAAAGCTATCTTATTACTAAAAATGGCGCCAGACATTCGTACGTGTATCGATTTAGTACCAATTGATTTTGGGAGTAAAGCAATTGTACAACTTGTATGTACAAAGGAAACGGAAGGAGAAACTTTCCATATTATTAATCCTGTTCAATTGGAATGGAAACAGTTTATTGATTATGTGATACAGATGGGTCATCCTATAAAAATTGTAAATACTGAACAGTTTATGAATCTTTTTAAAGACAATACATTGTCTGAAAAACAAAAGTATGCTTTAGAATTAATAGTGCCTTTACTAGAGGAAACAGCTAAAAATTCCTTATCAATCCCAACATGTAAAGATACTCAACGCTTTTTACAAGAAGTTGGTGTATTATGTGAATTACCTAATGCCAAGTTTGTATCTAATTTGGTGGATTATGGATATCGCATTGGTTTTTTCTCCATAAGCACAGAGTATACTAAGATTTAAGAGATAGTTAAAATTAGTTGTATACAAGAGAAAATTAGGCAGCTAATTGGATGGCATTAGTTAGGTAATTTACGAGGGTACTGAAAAACTTTATCTAATTCACTTTAGCGAGGTATAGGACGATTCAATCGACCATACCTCGCCTTTTACATTTATAATCGAGATACTTCCATATATGACTATTTAGGATATTGTCGTGCATAACGATAATATCCTTCAACAAATTAATGATCCTCAAATTTGAATGTTTAAGTTCTTATTGTTAAAGATCATTTTTTTCATATATATGATTTTGACCTGGCCGACGTTAAAAATGTGACATATTTTCTGGACGCAACACATAACCAAGTACGTTATCACTAAAAGTCACTGCAATAACTTTCACAAGAAAAGGAAATCTATCTGCAAAGCAGTGTGTAATTTGTTAAACTATGAAAGAAAAAATTTCCAAAGAAAATTACTTCTAACGAAGTAAAAGATTAATTAACTTACTGTGAAAATCAGATGGACATTACCTACAAAAGCTAACTAAAAAAGTAAAGAACAAGGATTGGAAGTTGAAAAGCATCGCTGACAAGTCTTATTTAGGGGAAGGGGAGAGCAAAACGAAAAAAGATTTGACTTTTATAAAGAGGCGTGTTTATTTGTATGTCCAGCAAGACACTTTAGCAAATAGGAGGTGTGTGTAAATGTGAAATTTGTATGGTTATAGTAGTAAGATATAAACTTTAAATTATGTATAAATATTGTTTAAGTGGCTATTTAAAAGTATTATATTCAATTTTATATTCCTTATTATACTTAAAATACGTTATAAAGGTATATTCTATCTGTACTTGCAAAAAAATATGAATATAAATACTATTCTAATTATAAATAAATTTTTCTTTGGAAGGGGAAAGTGATATGCGAAGTAAAAAGTTAAGAAATGCGCTAATAATTGGAATGGTATTTATAACTTTAGGAGGTACAACGACTATAAAACCTAGCCAAACTTATGCAGAATCAAATAGTATTCAAGAGAAAACTATTGGTATTACAAACGTTAATCAAGTACTCGAGAAGATAGGGAATTATTATTATCAAAGAAATTTATCCTTGACTTGGTATGAGGCACCAAATTCTATAGGAGTTAAACATAACTTTCAGTTACGAAAAAATCCTGATTCAATTTCCTCTGAAATAGATTTATCAATTTCTGGAGAAGAAATTGAAAGCTTGTATTACGATTCAACAATCCCAAAATTTTTAGGAGAAAACGTATTTGAGAATAATACAGATCAAGAACAAAGCTATAATACTTCTAAATTTAGTGAAACATACACCGAATCAACATCAACTAGTGTTTCAAAAGGATTTAAGATTAATGTTGGTCGCGATTTCTTAATACCATTAATATTGAACGAAGGGGGTAAAATTAACTTAGAATATAATTCGGGTAGTACAAACACCAATACTTTAAGTAAAACTTACACTTTAGAAGTGCCATCACAGCCTGTTAAAGTGCCACCGAATAAAATTTATAAATCAGTAGTAGAATATAGCCAAAGGACTTACAAAGGGACAGTGAAATTTTATGGGAGGAACCTTCACAATCCACACCCTATAAATACAATTAAAACAACAGGTTCTTATACTGGATGGATGGGAATGCAAGAAATTAAGCAATTTACATTTAATGATCCTCTATACAAACACTATGATGGACTATCCGATAGTCAAAAAAAAGAGGTTGAAAATGACGGAGTAGTGATTATTCCTTTTTTGGGTGCAACTTATGTTGTTGTAGAGGGTAAAGGCTCTTTTGAAGGAGTATATGGAGCTAAATTAAATGTGAAAACATATGATATAACAGATAAAAATAATATTAAGTTAGTAGATTCAAGAAGTATTGATTTATAAAATTACAGCTGATTTTCAACAAATAAGGGGAATTCGATGCTTGAACTGACCCCTTCGGGTTAAACAAAACAAAAAAGCATCTTCAATTGAATTTAGGATAATGTATCCTAATATCAATTGGAGGTGCTTATTTTTATGGAAACGAGAGTGAGTTATCCGCAAAAAGTAAAATTAAAAGTTGTTGAAATGAAGTTACAAGGTATTCGTACAAAGGTGATATTAGAAGAATTAAATATTCTTAATGACACTCAAATAGAAACATGGACACGTTGGTATAAGAAGGTGAATTGCATCGTTTCAATCAACCTGTGGGAAAGCAATATACTTTTGGGAAAGGTCCAGATGTTCTTTCAGCTATCGAACAGTTGGAGATAGAAAATAAATTCTTAAAGCAACAAATCGTCGAGGTTTTAAAAAAGTATGCCGAATTGGAGAGGAAGTGGTTGGACAAGTAACGGTTCAAGAACTATGTGCAATATTGAATGTCCCTAAATCTACGTATTATTGAAGGCATCAAGAATCCAAACGGATTAAAGGGGGGTACCAACAAGCAATCAAAGCAAAGGGCATTATCATGAGCATGTCCCTTAAAGAAATGCCCGCTGATAATGCCCCAATTGAATCTTTTCATGCGACACTCAAAGCAAAAACGATTTATCTCGAACTACAACTGCCATTGTAGATCAAACCGTAAGAGGTTATATAAATTATTATAACATTACTCGAATTCAATTGAAATTAAACAACCTGTCTCCAATTAATTATCGGAAACGGGTTGGGTGATGTTTTTTAAGACTGTCTCACTTATGGGGTTCAGTAACGCTGTTCGATTTCCCTTGTTGCTTTTTTAACAAAGTTTTTTATATTATCTTTAGCTTGCTGAATTTAAGGATGCATGGTCATTAATATTAAGACCAGTTCCTTATCAACCTTTGGTTTTCCTCGTACAGAAAATCGAGTGAGAAATTGATTAACTTTCAAAATTCTCAATTCTCTTCTAAAGAATGAAAGCTATTTGGGTATGAAATAACAATTGATAAAGGATGTCCAAACACAGAACTCGGGCCACCATATTTATAGTTTTTATAATGAATTTTTACAAAAAATAGGAATAATTTTTTTTCTAAAAATATATTAAATTTGGAAAAGGAGGTAAGGGAAATCAGATGAATACCAATCATGATCGTTTTGAAGAACGTCATACTTCACAGGAAGAATTATTGCATCAAAGTGTTGGTAAAGAAGCCCATAAAATCTCGTTTTGTTGCGTCATTTCTATTCCAAATGGATTTGAAGTGATTCCGAATTATCAACCTAAAATAATGTATCATTTGGGTTGTATAGCCACGGTAGAAGAAAAATGTCGCAAAACAGTTCAAGTAGATGACTGTGGTAATGCAGAAGTGGATTTACACGTTTTAAAAGCAAAAGGATGTATCCCATTTATTGCTAATATAGTTGTAAAACCAATTTGTGAACAAAAAGGATGTTCGACAAAATCACATATTAAAGAAATTGCTATTAGTTGTCAAAGTAGTGTGTGTGTAGATTTAATATTGAACTGTAGTGTGGACAGTTTGCCACATATACAACTGAACTGTCATAATGTAGTCGTTTGTGACATACAGATGACACCTATTAAGGAAGCTTGTCAATATGTGGAGATTAAAGGTAACTTTCAGTTTCTTTCTGGATAACAATATCCAAACAAATATCCGCCTTTTTAGAACTTAATCCAACAAATAGACCAAGTGAACTGTCCCCCGCCAAGTGAATAGAGGAAATAACAAAAAATGTATAATCGGCTTGAGCTCTAAATTCTAAGTGGGCACTGAAAAAATTGCTTTCTATATAAATAAATTATTCTTAGAGAAAGGTAGGTCGCTTGCTGTTCAATTTCGAACAGCAAAAATATTGGAAGTTATTTGGTAAATATGGAAAAGTGTGCACGAAAATCATTTTTTCTATGCGGTTTTTAAATGATTGGGCAGTAAAGGATGTGATAAACAACTTTTTTATCTATGAAATATTAATATTCTCACTTTAATATTATGTATTAATTTTTGTTAAACCATAGGAGGAAAAAAATTTGTCGGATGATATTAATACTTATAAAAAAATCAAATTCAAATCCACCTGACGATTTACGCTACAGTTAGAACAAGAAAAATGAACTGTTTTGTTTAGTAGTAGCGCATTTTATCGATGATAGCTATTCCTTTTTCTCGCGCTTGAGAAAAAATGCGGTAACATGTTCATGGCACACTAATAAAAAAACATTATTTTGCTTACATTTCACTTGTTATTGAGAAACCATGAAGCCCGAGTAATCTTGGTAAAGATTGTTTTGGAATTTCTTTTCCTTAGAGAGTAACTTACAAAAATAATAGAAAATATAGATAAAATGAATATTAAGTTTTACAAGGTTACGTCTTTCTCTATTACAATAACATAGCAGGTATTATAATGTTAACGGGGGTATTTTATGGAAGAAATTGATTTATTTTTTGGTGGACCAAGACCATCTAGAATATTTAATGGTCCTGACTTTTATGGAAGAACAGCACTAGATCGAGGCGGTGTTAATTTCAACTCAAATCTAACTGCTCACAATCCTCGTTGGATGTCTTCGCTAGATAATTCAATTCGAATTAGTGAATTATCTATACCAGGAACCCATGGATCTATGGCACTACATAGTCCATTAAACCTTATAAGTGACTATGTTATAAATCAAACTGCAAATCTCACAACACAACTAAATGCAGGTATTCGTTATATAGACATCCGTTGTAGACATTATCATAATTTATTTGCTATACATCATGGGGCTGCTTTTCAACATGCCTGGTTTGACACTGGTGTTTTAGATCCAATTAGAACTTTTTTACGAAATAATCCAGGTGAAACTATCTTGATGAGGGTACAGCAAGAATATAATCCCACAGGAAATACAAGAAGTTTTGAAGCGACTTTTGCAGCTTATCATAACAGGTATCAAGATATATTTTGGAATCCCACTGGGAGTACTAATCCAACATTAGGAGAAACAAGAGGGAAAATCATTCTTTTACAACAATTTCAACCACCAATGTTTGGTATTAGATATGCAGATTTGAGTATACAAGATATGTGGAATGTTACCAGTACACCTGCTATGTATCAAAAATGGATATATATTCGAAATCATTTTAATAACGCTATGAATAATAGAAATCGTATACACATAAATCATTTAAGTGGGAATGGTGGACTACGGAACCCTCCTCCATGGAAGATAGCTAGTGGTTATTGGTTTAGAAACAACGGTAGTGAACTAGAGGAAGTTATACCATTTAATCAATCTTCTCAATTCAGTGATTGGCCTCGAGATCATAATAGATTAATTTATCGGGGCGGGACAAATCTCTTAACCACAAGAAGAATTGTGAGCGGAAGTATTACTCATACTGGCATTATTGCAGCAGATTTTCCTGGAAGTGGTTTAATCCAAAATACAATTAATTTAAATACTCGACCAAAGGATATTTTGTTTGGTACTTATAAAATTGTCACCCTTCTAAATAACAAAAGTCTTATAGATTTATCTAGTAATACAGGAGACCGCAATGTGCATTTATGGGAAGATGTAAACCAAAGAAATGCACATTGGGATTTTAGTTATGACTCCCAAAGAGGAGCATATGTGATACGGAATTCACAATTTCATAATTTAGTTCTATCGGCTGATTCTCCTAGAACTAATAATGTGTTTGGTTATCCTTTTTCAAATTTTGATAGCCAGCATTGGATTTTGGAAACACACCAGAGAGGATATGTATTTAGAAATTTCAGAAACAGGGATTTAGTTTTGCATATAAGTGGTGGTAACACAGGAAACAGAACAAATGTTGTTGTTTATCCTTTTTTTAATTCTAATCAGCAAATATTTAGATTAGAAAGACCATAGTATATTTTCATTTTTCATAAATTAAATTATTCGAAAGACAGGAGGATGTACTATGTGCAAACGTCAATTTTTAAATTTCAATGAAGGTGATAGTATCTATGTATATTCTGGAGCGAAATTAGAAGGGAAAGGTAAATACGTTTGTGTTGTAGAAGATAAAAATATGTCCTTTCTATGCTGGAGAAAACATAATGGGAATGAAGTCTATACTAATTTAAATGGAATTAGTATAGAAACAACGATGAATGACAACACAGCGTACTTAGAAAATCAAGGAGAGACATGTATACGAGGATATGTAGAGAATCATACAAATAAAATGTATGATCATGTAGATAGCGATACGTATACACAAGAATACATTGACTACTATCCGAACGAAGATGGCACGTACAATCCATATGCTAATGACTCATATAATGAAGGCTACGAAAAAAATTATAATCAAAATTATGATAATATATGCAATGGAAATACTAGTAGTGCATATAATCAAAGTTAAATTGATATTTATTATTCTCAATACAATACCTTTATAACCAAAACCTAGAATATACTTACTATCAAATGTATAATAATTCCCCTCAATATGACTACAAAAATATTTTTCCGATTTATGTAAAAATATAGAAACCAGACTGTGGTGCTTTTCTATGTGTATAATAGTGAATTATCCATATGAAATAAACATGAACGCCATTGGAATGCTGCACCCTGTCAAGTAGACAATGGAAATAATAAAAAATGTATTAAACGGCTTGAGCTCTGAATTCTAAGAGGCCACTGAAAAACTTCATCTGGTTCCACTTAGCGAGGTATTCGACGATTGAATCGTCGAATACCTCGCCTTTTTTGTATCTTTTGAAAACCCCTTGCTATGCGAGGGGTTCTAAAGAGCTTCTAGCTATGGACAAGAAAAAAAACCAGCCGTGCAATGAATTCAGGTCTGGTCAACCGACTTCGTACGAAAGGGGATCCAAATGGATAATAAAAGTTTAGCACATACAACATGGAATTGTAAGTATCACATCGTCTTTGCGCCAAAATATAGAAGGCAGATTATTTATGGACAAATTAAAGTAGATGTAGGTAGAATTCTTCGCCAGTTATGTGAAAGAAAAGGAGTAGAAATTATTGAAGCAACAGCATGTCCTGATCATATTCATATGTTGGTAAGTATCCCACCCAAATTAAGTGTTTCATCGTTTGTGGGTTATTTGAAAGGGAAAAGTAGTTTAATGATATTCGATTGACATGCGAACCTAAAATACAAATATGGAAACAGGAAGTTTTGGTGTCGCGGATATTATGTAGATACAGTAGGAAGAAACAGAAAAATCATTCAGGAATATATAAAAAATCAATTACAAGAGGATATTCTTGAGGATCAAATGACCATGAAAGAATTCATTGATCCATTTACAGGAGAAGAAATAAAAGCAAAAAAGCAAAAATGATAAAACCACTTTAGTGGTAGCGTGAAAACGGAGTGCGGTTGGCGGACCTTTCAGTGTGTCTTTAGACATGGGCCAGTACCCCAGCGTTTCACACGTAGAGCAAACCACCAGTTAGACTTGTGGTTCTGATTAATTTATAATTGAGTGACTAAATGCAGGTGGTGTTCCCAATAATTTCAAACCAAGAGACTTTCAACTTAAGTCCATATATGGCCATTTACGATATTGTCGTGCCAAAAGATAATATACTTCGTCAAATTAACGAACTAGTGGATTTCTCATTCATTTTAGAAGAATTGAAAACAAAATATTGTTTAGACAATGGAAGAATGCGATTCCTCCGATTCGAATGTTTAAGTACTTATTGTTAAAAGCCATTTTTAATGTATCTGATGTAGACCTTGTCGAACGTTCAAAATATGACATGTCTTTCAAGTATTTTTTAGGTATGGCGCCAGAAGATGATGTGATTGATTCAAGTTCACTCACAAAATTCCGAAGACTTCGTCTTCAAAATGTAAGTTTATTAGATATGCTCAAAAACAGTTGAAATCGCACTCGAAAAGAACATTATCAAAAGTAAAACAAACATTGTGGACGCAACACATACCAAAGCACGTTATAATCAAAAATCACAGAAAGAATTTTTACAAGAAAAATCAAAATTTACCCGCAAAGAGTGTATCAAGTTGATAAATCCATGAAAGAAAAATTTCCAAAGAAGAATACTTCTAACGAAGTAAAAGATGAATTAACTTACTGTGAAAGATTGATTGCCATTATTGAAAATAAACCTCAAATCGCGCATCTACCAGCTGTAAAGGAAAAATTGAACGTGTTAAAAGAAGCTGTAGAAGATACGCAAGAACATCTAAATTATTCAACAGACACCGATGCACGAGTAGGACAGAAAACAGCAGACAGTTCTTTCTTTGGTTATAAAACACATGTAGCAATTAGTGATGAACGTATAATTACAGCAGCAGTCGTTACAACAGGTGAAAAATCAGATGGACATTATCTACAAGATCTGATTGAAAAAAGTAAAGTAACAGGAATAGAAGTTAAAACAGTCATCGCTAACACGGCTTATTCAGGGAAAAACAATTTACTTTATACAAAAGAACAAAACATTCAACTGATTTCTAAGTTAAATCCAATGATTACTCAAAATGGGCGAGGAAACGGAAAAGGATTTGACTTTAATAAAGATGCAGGTTTATTTGTATGTCCAGCAGGACATTTAGCAAATAGAAAAAGTAAAAAACAAGATTCGCATCCAGGAGCAAGTGCAAGAATGGTTTATTTTTTTGACATTGAAAAATGTAAGGTCTGTCCACTCCGAGAAGGATGTTTTAAAGAAGGTGCAAAAACTAAAACCTATTCTGTTGCCATTAAATCAGAGGAACATTTAGACCAACAAGCGTTTCAAGAAACAGAAGAATTTAAACGCTTAGCTCGAGAACGTTATAAAATCGAAGCAAAAAATAGTGAGTTAAAAAATAAACACGGGTACGATCAAGCATCGGCTGCGGGTTCATTTGGCATGCAAATTCAGGGAGCAACGACGATATTCGCTGTCAATCTAAAAAGAATCTTGAAGCTTCTGAATGGAAAAGGGTATAAATAGGTAATAAATTAGGGCGTTTCCTGTTCAAAATTGAACAAGAAGCGCCCTATCTTTCTCTATAACGAATTTATTTATAAAAAACGCAAGTTTTTCAGTGCCCTTTTAGAATTCAGGACTCAAGCCGCTTAATACATTTTTTATTATTTCCACTGTCTACTTGATGGGGTACAGTTCACCCAGAGCAAGTGCAAGAATGGTTTATTTTTTTGACATTGAAAAATGTAAGGTCTGTCCACTCCGAGAAGGATGTTTTAGGGTGCAAAAACTAAGACCTATTCTGTTGCCATTAAATCAGAAGAACATTTAGACCAATAAGCTTTTCAAGAAACAGAAGAATTTAAACGCTTAGCTCGAGAACGTTATAAAATCGAAGCAAAAAATAGTGAGTTAAAAAATAAACACGGGTACGATCAAGCATCGGCTGCGGGTTTATTTGGCATGCAAATTCAGGGAGCAACGACGATATTCGCTGTCAATCTAAAAAGAATCTTAAAGCTTCTGAATGGAAAAGGGTAATTAATAGGTGAAAAAATTAGGGCGTTTCCTGTCAAATTGAACAAGAAGCGCCCTAATTTTTTCCAAAACGAATTTATTTATAATAAACGCAAGTTTTTCAATGGCCTCGAATTCTAAAGGACTCAAGCCGTATAATTTTTCTTGGTAGCGATCTGAATTATAAAACGAAATGTATCCTACAATTGCTTTTTTAAGTACTTCATATGTATCATATTTATTTAAATAGTATTTTTCGCATTTGAGCGTATTCCAAAAAGCAATTTTCATCAAACGATAAATACGCTTTTTATTTACCATCGTTAAATCTACTTTTTGTCAATGGCGATTGATTGTAAGTGTGATGCGTCGATATCCAAAATCCCATCTACTTGTGCATAAAGGACTGAATTGATTCTAGAAGCTGTTCATTCTCGATTTCTCGTGCTGATGGTTGACGGTTCAACTAATAAGCAGCACGTGTAACACCGGCAATTTCACATAATAAAATGATTGGCAATGCTTCCTTCGCTGCTCGTTCTTGAATGACAATATAACGGTTATGTATACGACTTTTACTTAACGTCGCCTCCTTTCGATTTCCTCTAACTTTTTTAAGAAGAGATTTTCTGCACGTAATTGTTCATTTTCGCGTTCCATACGTTGGATTTCTAAATGAAACTTTTCTTCAGTGTTTAACTCTTCTTCTAATTTTGAACGGCCACGGAGATCTTGTAAACCTAATTCCCCGGATTTTTCGAATTTTTTTACCCATTGATATACTTGTTGGTAAGATATCGCATATTGTTCAGCTGTTACTTGATAATTCTTTTCATTGGCAATACAAGCTTGTACTATTTCAATGCGCTCCTATACTGTTGTTTTTCTACCTTTAGTCATAGTTTGGCTCATTCCTTTACTCTAATCTCTTAATTCACTATGACTAGTATACTTTTTAATCCAATTTCGCAAAACGGATGTGCCAGAAAGTCTATATTTTCTAACAGTTTCTCTTAATGAATAACTTCCTGAAATATAGTCTTGAACAGCGGATAGCTTTATTTCTTTCGGATATGTATTATGATTTTCACTTCTATTAAGACTTTACTCTCCAAAAAAACAAGTAATTATTTTGCCAATCTTTGATTGTTCTAGAATCAACTTTATACAACTCGGCCACCTCATTAAGAGTGAAATGGCTATTTTCATAGAAATTTAGAATTTCTAATTTTTCTTCTTTTGAAAAGCTGTATTTTCTCATAAAAAACCTCCCTAAACAAACAGATTTTATTTTTTAATCTGTTTACTTAATGGGGAGCGTATCACTTACAGAAATGGTTCAGTTATTTTAAATAAGTAACGAACGAAAGCTATTTGGGTATGAAATAACAATTGATAAAGGATGTCCAAACGAATAACTCGGGCCACTATATTTATAGGTTTTATAATGAAGTTTTACAAAAGTAGGAATAATTTTTTTCTAAAAATATATTAAATTTGGAAAAGGAGGTAAGGTAAATAGATGAATACCAGTTATGATCGTTTTACGAGTACCATTTATCGTCAACGCAAAATTGATGTGGAACCAGTTCTTGGATTCTTGAAGGCTAATTTGCGTTTCACTCGATATTCTGTACGAGGAAAGTTGAGGGTAGGAAACGAAATGGGGCTCGCATAACTGGCCGTGAATTTAAGAAAGTTCACAGCCTGTAGGTATGGAGACAACATAAAAATAGAGAAGTCCTAATTTGATTCATTCAAATTAGGACTTCCCATTTATTGAAGCTAGTTATGTCCTAGCCTCTTTCTTACGATTAGTCAACCTTATTTAAAGAATAATTTATATTTTTATGAGTGTTAGTGGTGAGGGATATCCCTCACCACTAACACTCATTTTTAGAAACACCAAAAAGACCTGACGATTTTTATTTTTTTCCAAAGGTCATTATGATATAGTTCTATGTAGGTATTACGATTTCTGAGCTAGTAGTGCGGACTCATAATCGTAAAGAATGCCACGCGTCAGTAACTGAAATGTCACTTTTAGAAACTTATTGATGCAGGCGATGATCGCAACCTTATGAGGCTTCCTCAGTTTAATTTGTAGTAATAGTCCACAAAATGATTCGGTTTTCCTTTAGCCATAAGCATGGCGCACACCATAAAATATAA
>NZ_JBNFXM010000035.1:0-16631 GCF_049943995.1 Lysinibacillus sp. VIII_CA | reverse complement strand
GGTGCAATACCGAACTCATTTTATCCAAGCTGCCTAAATCAAAATAACCGTGTCTAACTTTTAGGGGTCACTTCAAACACGCTCGTTTTTCATTCTATAAATATTGCTCACGCCACATCAATTGTTCTTTATCGGTAAGTTGTTGTTCTAGATGGCGGTCCCATTGATTTAATAACATATTCCACACACGAACAAATAGGATATCCTGCTCCTTATCGTAAAGTATAAATTCTAAGCATGGACTATCATTAATTTGTTGGGCTTCTACTTCAACAACTCTTGCAATAATTCTTTGTGAGTTGCCCGTTTCTTCTTCATCCGCTTCTTGTAAGGCAGCTATAATCAGTGTTTCATCAAATTGCTCCTGTTGTTCAGCTTCCTTATCCACATAACGATAAAGCTCTGGTAACTCATCGTATTCATCGTTATTTACATCACTAGTCAGAAATGATTGATGGCAAGGACTAAAGTAAAGAGTAGATGCTTCTACTTCTAGCTCCTCTTCAAAGATACCTTGTTCAAGCTGTTGCTGCCCTTTTTCTGTTAGCTTAAAAAAGCCTTCCTCATTTTTCATAAGACCAACGCGAATCATTAAAGAAATCAGGTCTTCGATAAATAACGGATCTACAAGCAATAATTCGCTCAATTCCTCCACACTTCCAAAATCAGCCTCTTGAATGCTTAGTAGCAGCATTGTCATTAAGACATCCATCGTGGAACGGCGAACCGGCTCGTAAGTTACATCCACTGTACGAATTGGAATACACCACTCAGCAGTATTGATAATTTTTATATTGCGATTTTGTTGCAGCTCACGCATTAATCGTTGCTGTAATTTTGACACTTTAAATCACCAATCCTTCATGATTACGCAAGCCCTCGTAGGATTTTACTGTATTTAATAACTTGGTATACATATCTCTTGTATCTTGATGTTTTGCACGTTTCGCAAACATTTCTGAACTTCCTACAAGCAGTAGTAACTCCCGAGCGCGGGATAGAGCAACATTTAAGCGACGGTAATCTTTTGCAAAGCCAATATCTCCACCCTTTGGCGTATTACGTACCATACTGACAAGTATCACGTCCATCTCCATTCCTTGGAACTTATCCACTGTCCCTGTTCTGAATTGTAAATGTGGTAACTGTAGTTCCTGCTGGAGGAGACGATTTATTTTCTTCACCTGCTCACCGTAGAAGCTAATGACCCCGACGCTTTTCAAGGCATCCTGTGGCATACGCCCAGCTTCTTTTGCTGCCTGCACGGCATCATTTAAGTCTAGCAATATACGACGAATTGTTTGTAATTCACCTTCATTAAAACGACTTGTACCACCCTTTACCTGCTCCTCTAAATAAGGTTTCTCGGTTGGAATATCAATCCACAATAAATGGTCATCACGTTTTACAAATTGCCCCTCTAAACCATGGTCTCTCGCAGAATCCGAGTCTGGCAAGCCACATTGCAAGCCATTTTCTTCTTTCGCATAAAATGGCGTAATACTTTGCATAATTTTTTCATGCATGCGGTATTGAAGAGCTAGCATTTGCTTATGAGTTTGAGGCAGATTATTGAATAAGCGCTCAAATAATGATTCACGAAGTAAATTTTTTAACTCCTGTGCGCCTTCAAAATTTGGATTTTCTTCTAACATCGCCTTCAATGTTTCCTCCAATGTATCGTCACCAAGTAGGGGCGGTAGCTGGTGATGATCCCCTACCAAAATAACCTTTTTCCCCTTCAGCATTGGTAATAATAATTCTGGTGGTGTTGCCTTTGAAACTTCATCAATAATGACAACATCAAAGGTTGGGTAATTTTCCATAAACTCTTTACTCGCCGAAGCTACACATGTGGTACCAATAACATTTGCATGTCGTACATATAATTTTCTAATCTCATCTAAATCATATTCGGTAGCATTTTGTAGCTTTTCTCGCCATTGCTCTTGCAATTTTTTTCGAAGTGGTAGTTGTTTTTCCTGACGCTGTAATTCTTCAATAGCTTGCTTTGAAGTTTGAATAGCCTCCCTAACCTCTTCTGCTGTGCGTTCTGGTGTCGACTGCAATAGCTTCGTGTAGATGGCTAGTTGCTTTTCTTTTTTCAATCCAGCCACATTGATCTCCTTTAACCGCTCTTCCATTTGTGATAGCAGTAGATCTACTTCCTGCAAGCTAGTTTGTACAGTTTGAAGGGAAGCTTGTTTGGGTACTAATTGAACTCTAGCCTTTTCAACTTGTTCTAGTTGCTGATTGGCTTCCTGAAGAGATTCTCGTAATTGTCCCGTAAGAATTTTTAAATATTCAACGGACTCCTCTGGTACTGCTTCTATTAGGAAGTTACCCTCTAGCTGTTGTAATCGCTCTGTATGCTGTATAAATGGCTGCAATTGCCGTTGTATGCTTTGTACATCAAAACTTGTAATTGCACACTCTTGATGTATTAAACTAACAAGATTTTTTCGAAAGGATTCGTATTCTTCGTCTTTATGCGCTTGTTGCTGCTTAAGTGCCATCCCTTTTTGCCATACAAAATCACGACGCATATAGAGTCCCAGCAAATAGCTTTCAATTTCATGAATGTCAGGTGTTTGATCGTCTTGAAATGCCTTGTTTAACTGAGCAAATACACCCGTAAGATTTTGTAAAGAAAATGATTGGACAGGCTGTAATCTACTTTTTGCCTGCGCCTGCTCCTTCACATCATCAGACACTAACGCCTCTAGCTTGGCTATGGCCTTTTGAAGACGGCTATTGATGGTAGACCATGCCTCTAAATCTTTTGCATCCTCTAGATACTGTATTCGATTTATTTGCTGCGAAAGAACATGAGAAGGACGAATTTGATAATGCTGTAAATATCGTTGGATACGTTCATAGGAAGTCAATGTATGCACATACTTTTGCGCTTCCTTCATGATGATGAGACGATTATTTTCTATTTCATATTTTTCTTGAATATCCTGGAATTGTACAGCTAATTGCTGTTTTTGCTCCAGCAATTCTTTATATTGAGTAGCTGCTTCTAATTGCTCCACTTTTTGTGAAGTCTCTTGAATGGTAAGCTGTAGATCTTCAATTGAAGGATGGTCAGCAAGTGTCTGTTCAAGTTGCTGTATAATCGGCTCTATTTGGGCGAGCTGCTTCTCATAATGCTCTTTTTGAGCTTCATATGTCTGTTGCTCTGTTTTCGCAGTTTTTAAGTCTTTTTTTAACGCTTGAATTTCCTGCTGAAGAATTGGTTCTTCAATAGCAGCTTGCTCTTTAGCGGTCATCTCTTGCGCCAGTTCCTCAAGCCATAACTCTAATTTTTCAAGCTCAGCTTTTGCTTTAGTCAGATTGTCCTTGAACATCTGCTCACGTTCAGGAAAGACCAAAATTGCCTCTTCAATTGCTGCCAATGTTTGCTCACGCCACTGTAGAGCCACATTTTCTTCAATAAATTTTTTTCCCTCTTCCTCAATACTTTCCGTTCTACCATAGCGTAAAATCCTAATTTCTTGATTGGAAAGAAGCCGTCCTAAAGCATTATCTACTGCTAGATTTGACTGAGATGCAACAAGCGTTTTTAAACCAGCTTTCACATTTTGCTGACAAATCTCTGAAATGACAGTTGTTTTCCCTGTACCAGGTGGACCTTGAATCACATATAAATCTTCAACAGATAGAGCACCTAAAACCGCTCGTCTTTGATATTCATTTAAATGATTGTGAAATTCAATATCTTCACGAAGCTTCGATGCTCGTACAGATGGTCTTTTTTCAAATAGGATCGTCTCTAAATTAGGATTAACAGCCTCACCCTTTTCTAGCTTGGTAAAGCCATTCCGTAATCTTCTAATTTGACTTAATGTTGCAAAATTGCTGAAGCTCGCTTGTTTCGAACGAAGATTAAGCTGATCCTTACGAGCCAAATCTTGTGTAAAGGGCTTTAAATCAATTTCAACTATTTGTTTTCCAGCATGAGCCTTTAATACTTGTCCTATTTCACCGCGGACTCCTTGTATACTTACACTCAAGCCCTCCAATTGCTTCCATTCCTTATTCTTTATGTAAGGACATACGAGCGTTAAGCGTGTGAAATCTTCATTGAAATAGCTCTGCTTAAATTCACTATGAATATCGTCAATAGTTGCATCGCGCTCTTGTATTTTTAAATAACCTTCCCAGCTAGCAATACGTTTTTTAACATATTCAGTCCGTTCTTCTGCTATCGGTAGCTGTCTGATCTTCGTATGAAGCTCAAGTGGAACACCTGCTCCGTTGTTAGGCTTTGTAACAAATTGCAGTGCTGCTGCTATGCGTCGATTTGTGTTAATCGGACCTCGCATATGCACAAAACGAATATTTGTCGCCAGTAATCCTTCTAGCTTTAGCACACAGTCCATAATCACTGTTTTCTCAGGAACAATATCACTTAACTTTTCATTGTCTTCAGCATTAAAATAGATAGATAAAAATATTTCACCCACTGTTTTTGCTTTGCGTTTTTCTATGTAGACAGTAAAAGATTTTTGTAACGCAAAAAAGGCATGCTCGTTTGCTGAGCATTCCTCTACCGCTTCCTTTGCCTTATTAGTCAAAATAAGACAACAGCGTTGTTTTTCTAGTAAAGCGATGTCCTGCATGAGCAGCCCTCCTTCCAGTGTCACTAAAGTTTTATTTTATCACATACTAAAAGAATACTTACAAAGAAAAATCCCCTGCACAGTGATTTCTTACCACCATGCAAGGGTGCTATTAATGTTGATCGATTGTTTCCTTCGGCAAGTTCTTGCTCATCTCACAGTATTGAACAAATACACGCGCTAATTCACGTAAACGGCTATGAACATCTTCATCTACAATATGATTATCTGCATCAAAATGGGATGTATGTGTATACACATAGTTTGGTGTCACAAGAGCACGGAAGTAGTCTAAAATAGGCTTTAATTGATTTTCTACTACAAGGTGATGTTGATATGTGCCCCCATTTGCAACTATAGATACAGGTTTATAGCGCATTGTTTTAGGATGTAAGAAGTCAAATGCATTCTTCAAAACGCCAGGGATAGATGCTTGGAAAATTGGTGTCGCAATAATATAAGCATCCGCTTCCTCAAATTGTTGAATCATTTTTTTCATATCTTCATTTAACGGTGAGCCATCTACAATTTGATGTTTATATTCACTAAAATGCATCATTTCTAAAACGAAACTAGCATCTAATTCTTTAATATATTGTTCCACTTGCTCTAAAATAGCACCAGTTTTTCGACCAAACATTGTGCCATCAACGAGTAAAATTTTCATCTTCACTTTGCCTCCACATTCATCTTCTACAATAATATTGTATCAAATGAAAAGTGGCTCGGAAAGAACAGGAGTGAGGAAAGCTAGAAATTCAGTCTTTAGGCGGAAAGCAAGAAAAATTACTCTTTATCATATGGTCTGAAATGAACTTCCTTATCAACCACCTCATCTGGGATATTATATTTCTCGCGATCAATCACTACATCGCGATTGACCTTGTCCTCTTCATGAAGCGAATCTGCTTTTTTAATTTTATCCCAATTAAATAGCGTCTCCCTAGAAACATCTTTTTCTGACGTTTCTGGAAATTCCAATGCTGCTAATACATGGGAAGGATAAATGGTCACTGGTTGTTGTTTGCCGTGTAGCGCAATAATCATCATTGCCTTTGCTACTTGAGAGGCTTCAATGGCTCTAAATCTCTTTAGTGGTCCTATTAAAAAAGGCTTGGCTATTTTTAATACCTTTTCTCCAGCCTTTTCCCCTAAACGAAATTCATTCCGTTCTCCTACTAAGAGTGAAGGACGGATTATAGAAAGCTGCTGTAAGCCCAACTCCATTAAATCATGCTCTAGCTTTCCTTTAACTCGGCTATAGTAAAAAGGAGAACTCTCCTTAGCACCCATTGCAGTGATAACAAGAAAATGGGGAATTCCACGCTTTTTTGCCAATGAAGCAATCGCTAAAGGATATTCAAAGTCTACCCTTTCGAATACCTTTCGAGACCCTGCCTTTTTTATAGTTGTACCTAAACAGCAATATAGTTCATGCGCAAATGCTATATCTTGTTCCTCTAACCTATCAAAATCACGAATTTTCACCTCTAGCTTAGGATGCGTAAAAGTTGGTTTTCTTCTTGTAATTACTGTCACGGATACATATTCATCATTTTCACATAATTGCTCTACAAGAGAGGAGCCAGTTAATCCCGTTGCTCCAATTACAATTGCAGCACGCATACCCATGCCTCTTCCCTCCTTCCATAACCACCATCTTTGTTATGTATCGAAATAAACTCACTATATATATCGACCACATTTTTTGATGATTAAAAGCTATTTATCGTATCTAAAAGATAGCTATTTGAAAGATTCACTTAAAAAGATCATTTATCAAATCCTAAATTTTACACATACTTGCTCTTTCTTCACCATAATTTAAAGAGACAGAGGAAAGGGTGGGATACATTTGCAAAACGAAACGCAAGCAATAGTACCGAAAAAAACGATTGTTTTCATTATTGAAAGCTGTATTGATAAAGGGCTGTATCCTTTTGAGCGGGTTTCAACATTAGCTAAACTACTGACGAATGAGAAAGTTTTTATATTTGTAAAAACGCCTTCAAATGAAGGGGTTCAAATTTTAATTAATGAAGGTCTAACCCCTGTTTTATTTGATCATTTTAATGAGCTTCCTAAGCAAATGAAAGGCATTCAGCCAGATTTAATCGTCAGAGATGGCCGCAATTCTGAGGCTTGGCAAGTACAGGATTTACGACCTTTCTGCAAAACGATTCTTCACTTTGATGATTTTGGTGAAGGTGGTCAAGCCTGTGACTGTGTACTTCTAGCACTCTATCACGAGGTAAAAGATTATTTACCGTCTCATTATATTGGGGGGAGCTTTGTTTTTGCATTACCCGAAGACTATCAAAACTTTAGCGATAGACCTGAAAGCAAAACACCTGAAAATCCTCCCCATATCGTTGTAGCTTTTGAAGATGGGGACGAGCATAATTTAACCTATCGTACCCTGCGACACTTAACACAGCTCCAAATTCCACTACAAATTACAGTTATGATTGACGACAGCTACCGCCATGCGACAGACGACTTACAAATGATGGTACTAAGTCGTCGCAACACAGCCATCCTTCGTGATAAAAACGCGCTTCTCAAACTTTTACCAAAAGCAGATGTTATTATTTGCAATGCCAATTATACGCCTTATAAAATTGCCTCTTATGGTGTGCCATGCATTACGCTTGCACAATCGGAGGCAGAGCTATTACATGCTTTCCCAAGAGAACAGAATGGTTTTATTCATCTAGGGCTAGGTCGTAAAATGAAACAATCACAAATACAAAATGCTGTTATGGAGTTTCTTTTACATGAAGCACGCAGTGAACGTGCCGTAAAAAAACAACGCCAGCTCAATCTCGTTAGTAATAATGAAACACTCTTAGAGCTACTTTTAGACTTTGCTTATGATCGTCATAATATCGCTTCTACTTAGTGCTACTTCAAAGATGATTATGATACAATATATAAGAAATTTTCACTTTAGCATCTCATCTTATAAAAGTTGGGACTTAGGTAAGTTCATTTTTTTTCAGTTCCCGATTGATTTTAATGATATGCGGTGGGGGATCAATAAACCCCCATCGCTTTTTACACGCATTCGCTATACAAATACGCTTAAAAAAGGAGCAACCATCATGCCAACCAAAAATGATTTAGAATATCAAATTAAAGAATTAAAAATGGACTATATCAATTTACAAGGCGATATCGAAAAACTTGAGTCAACAGGACACAACGATCAAGTAGCACAGGCAGAGCAACGTCTTGCAAATATGGAGTCGAAGCTTGCAGAGCTGAATAAGCAACTAGCAGAACTATAAAATGGAAACTTGAAAGATAGTTGGAGGAACATATATGGCAATTTTAACAGTAGAAAATTTAGGTCATTCATTCGGAGATCGTACACTTTTTAAAGATGTATCGTTTCGTTTAGTAGAGGGTGACCATATTGGACTCGTTGGGGCAAATGGTGTAGGTAAATCAACTTTAATGGGCATTATCACTGGTCAAACAATTCATGATGAGGGAAAAGTGGAATGGCTCCCTGGTACACATTATGGTTATTTAGATCAACATACAGTACTCACAGCTGGTAGAACGATGCGCGATGTATTGCGTGACGCTTTTCTACCCTTGTATAAAAAAGAAGAGGAACTCAATGAAATTACAGGTAAGATGGCTGAAGCTACACCTGAAGAATTAGAAGTTCTATTAGAGCAAATGGCTGAAGTTCAAGATGCGTTAGATGCAGGTGACTTCTATTCACTCGATATGAAAATTGAAGAAGTTGCGCGCGGGCTTGGGCTCGATGCTATTGGCTTGGAGCGAGATGTGGCTGCCCTTTCTGGTGGTCAACGTACAAAGGTTTTACTAGCTAAGCTGTTATTAGAAAAACCAAAAGTTCTATTATTAGACGAGCCTACAAACTATCTTGATGAAGAACATATTACATGGCTAAAAAACTATTTAAAGAACTATCCATATGCCTTCCTATTAATTTCGCATGATACAGAATTTATGAACGAGACGGTGGATGTCATCTTCCAACTTGAATTTTCAAAGCTAACTCGTTATACAGCAACCTACGAAAAATTCTTAGAGCTTGCTGAAATCAATAAGCGTCAGCATATTGACGCGTATGAAAAACAACAAGAATTCATCAAGAAGCAAGAGGATTTTATTGCCAAAAATAAAGCGCGATACTCTACTACTGGCCGTGCTAAGTCTCGTGCCAAGCAGCTTGACCGATTAGAGCGAATTGATCGCCCAGAAACTGCTGTAAAGCCTGAGTTTGGTTTTAAAGAAGCACGTTCGTCAAGTCGCTATGTGGTAGAGGCTGAAAATTTGGTGATTGGTTATGATAAGGACAAACCATTACTTCCCCCACTCACTTTTGCTATTGAACGAGGAGAGAAGATTGCTTTAGTCGGCATGAATGGTGTAGGTAAATCAACATTATTAAAAACAATGCTTGGTAAAATTAATCCTTTAAATGGCAAAGTGATTCGAGGAGATTATCTTTATCCATCTTATTTCGAACAAGAGGTAAAAGCGGAAAAAATTACACCCATTGATGATGTGTGGAACGCCTTCCCTTCAATGGAGCAAGCGCAAGTTCGTGCTGCCTTAGCGAAAGCGGGCTTAAAGACTGATCACATTACACGTCCACTGAATTCATTATCGGGTGGAGAGCAAGCGAAAGTTCGTTTATGCAAATTAATGATGGAAGAGGCGAACTGGCTTCTATTTGACGAACCGACGAACCATTTAGATGTCGATGCAAAAAATGAATTAAAACGTGCGATGAAAGAATTTAAAGGCACTATTGTACTCGTAAGTCACGAACCTGATTTCTATGATGGTCTCGCTACGAAGGTCTGGAATGTCCAAGATTGGTTCACTTCAGGACAACAAGGCTAAATCTAAAAGGGTAGTCTCAAAGATGATTTGAGACTACCCTTTTCCTATTTGCCAAATTCCACAAATAATTTTAAGTTTCCATGTATAATTCTCCTCATTTAAACATACTATAATCAGTGGACTGATATTTTTTAGCTCGTCATTTCTCTCCTCTTGGACAAGCCTATGCTTCATGTAGTCCCTATTCACTTCCCTAAACTTACATCATTGTAAGCTGTGAAAATGAAACTTTTTTAGGATGATCTTCGTATATGTTAATATACCTGAAAAAAATCATGGTGTTATAGATATTTTTTTAAATAGCTATTGATTTATATATAGCTTACTAGTAAGATATATATATAAACAATTTACCTTACTGATAAGATATTTATAAAATATAATCTAAAAAAGAAAGCGAGGAATGAAGAATGACAGTTACAATTTACTCACAAGCGAGCTGTTCTTCATCCAGAAAAGCACTTAAATGGTTAAAAGATCACAATATTGAATATAAAGAAAAACGTATCACTTCTCATCCACTTACACTTGCAGAATTTAAAGAAATTTTAAGCATGACTGAAGATGGAACAGATGAAATTATCGCAACAAATTCGAATGATTTTAAAAATTTAAATATCGATATCGACCAACTTTCTATTCAGGAGCTTTTTGCTATTATTCAAGCACACCCAAGAATGTTACGTAGCCCTATTTTAATAGATGAAAAACGTATTCAAGTTGGTTACAATGAGATGGACATCCGCCGTTTTATCCCGCGTAAAGTACGTGCTTACGAATTAAATGCGATGACAAGATTGGCACAAGAAAGTTAAAACAGTTTTGGAGATGACCTTCTATGGATCAAGAAAAACAAAAAGCCATTACCTCGTTGTTTGAAGTTGTTTCATCCATTGAGCGTAAGTGGGCGAACGAGTGGAATAATCATAATGCGCTCGGCTTTTCAAAATCCCATATTTTAATTTTAGACTACTTATCGCAGGAGGGCCCTAAACGCCCTTCTGCTATTGCTGAGCGGTTAAAGGTAACGACAGGTGGCGTCACCGTTTTAACAACGAAGCTTATAAATGCTGGCTTTATTGAAAAAACACAGCACGCTACAGATCGACGAGCGTCACAGCTCGTCATAACTTCTGAAGGCGAGAGCATCTTAAAAGAATCTCGTCAACAGGTTAGTGAAATCATCAACAATATGTTTGGAATGCTCACGGCTGAAGAACTGCAAACATTACGCACTATTTTTTCAAAATGTCTATTGGATGTTGATGCCAATCGGCCAGAATAAAGAAATAAAAAGATGCATCGCAATTATTTGCGAATGCATCTTTTTTTAGATTAGTCGACTGAATACTTCCGTCTAAGTACGTATGTTGTGCGACCAATCAGCTTTCATTACGCTGGTAGCACAGATTCCACAATGGCTGTATCTGACATCAGCATTTCTTTTAATCGAGCCTTTGCACGGAATAAACGTGATTTCACAGTACCAATGGAAACTTTCATAATTGTAGAAATTTCTGCAAGTGAATATTGATCTATGTAGAAATACCATAAAGTCTTTCTATAGATGCCATCTAATTGCTCCATTTTATCTTGTACTAGTTTTGTGACAATATCCTTTTCAACCTTTTCTTCTGTTGAAATTTCATTATTGGGAACCAAATCTAATATCGGTACGTCTAATGTTTCAGGTTGGTTCATCATATATTTACTACGACGAACCTTTTTACGATAGCGATCTCTGAATGTATTCATTGTAATGGTTGTAAGCCAAGCCTTAATATGCTCTACTTCAGCTACGCTGTCTTCATAGCGTACAACCTTTACCCAAACTTCTTGCATTAAATCTTCAGCCTCTACATTATTGCGAGTTAGTTTTAAACATAAGTGATATATATAACGATTGTATTCCTCGTATACGCCTTCTAATTTTTCATTCATTGTGTATGCCTCCGCTTCTTGTTCTTGCTTCTATACACATTCTCGCAAAATAATGTATTACACTCTATCGTATTGGCTTTCAATTTCATTACAATCGTGTAAGCTTAAACACTTTTGCTTGTAATATTCGTAAAAATTGTTTTACTACTATATTACTCAGCCTGTATAACACTGCTCTATAACATTAAACTTCTATTTTCATTACTATATTCATAATAATAATTATTGGAAAATTAAAAATCTGCCACTTTAACAATGACTTGTAAAGTAAGCAGATGTATTTCATCTAGTGGGGAACCCCCTATTTTTCGCTTTGGCTAACTTAATAGTCCTAATCGAAAAGCCGAAGCAACGACCTGTGTCCGATTCTTCGCTTTGAGCTTTGTCATTAAACTACTTACATAATCTCTGACTGTATGCTCACTTAGAAATAGTAATCCCCCAATTTTTTTATTGTCATATCCCTCTGCAAGCAGACCCAAAATCATGGACTCCCTTTCTGTTAAGTGAAGTTCTGTACACTTTTCAACCTTTTCACCCTTACGTGATAAAAATAACCCCAACCGCTTCCCTACTTCTTCAAGTAACAATAATTCATTCTTCGTACAATCAAATTCTTCACCTAGCTGGTCAAATGTTAGCCATCCAAATAATTGATCCTGTTGAATAATCGGGATAAATATAATCGACGATAAATTAAATAATTGTATATGTTCTTCCTTCACATAATTTTTAGGGTTTTTCAAATATATAGGTTTTCTTGAGCCGAGTACGGTATTTTCACTGGTTAGCTCCCCTTTCATGCTTTGAACCTTTGGAAGCTCTGCACCAATAACCCCGTAAAATTGATTGGACCAAGGCACATAGGCATAAAATACACATCTTTTATAAGTAAAATACTCTTCACATTTCTTTAAAATATAGGCTAAATCCTGATAACCAGAGGAACTGATGAGCAATTTATCGAGTTTATCCAATAATTGTAGTCGCCTCAACTCCTCATTTTCAGGAGTAGTTCTACGACTATTTTTGTGATCTTCTTCGTCATTAAAGTAAAGCTGTACTAAAAATGTAAATATCGTTAGTACATACATTAGAATGGCATGCATTCGACTAATTTTTTGCTGAATCATGAAAGTAATCAATGATTTCTCTAAAATCAATTGGAATAGATGAAAGCTTCTCGTATCAATAATAGATAGCTGTGATTGAAGCCATGTCTTAAAAAATCTTCTAAAATCATCATTTAGTTCTTCGATAGTTGAATGCGTCATTAAATGTAGAAAGGAATCCAGTAGCATTGCCACTCTTTCTCTATCTGCTTCAGCAATAGAAGGGTCTAGATTGAGGTAAATATTCGTATTCTCTTCAATTTGTTTACTATGAATTTTGATAAATAACACAAATTCTTGAAGTGTCATTTGTTCAAAGGATTGAAATGAGTGCGTCATAGGAAATTCCTCTCCTCCTTACTAAAAATACCCCTATAAATGAAGGGTACTCCATCACTATATTATACAGCATCTTATAGGATAGTATTTCAAATTGAAAGGAGTAAGATGAAGCTATCGCTAAAATAAAGCGAATACATTTGAATCCTAAGGTAACCATATAACCAGAAATAATGGAAGGTGCGTGCTTGAAATGAGACTTGAAAATAAAGTAGCCGTTATTACAGGCGGAGGTACAGGCATCGGGAAAGAAACTGCACTATTATTTGCGAAAGAAGGAGCAAAAATAGTCATTACTGATATAAATGAACAATCTGGGAACGAAACAGTTAGCTGCATCCAAGCAATTGGAGGCGAAGCCTTATTTGTACGTCATGATGTTAGCAATGAAGACGATTGGAAAAAAGTTGCAGATATAACGATTCATACATTTAAAAAAATTGATATTCTTTTCAACAATGCAGGCATTTATATAATTAAAGCACTTGCAGAAATTGAACTTTCAGACTGGAATCGCTTAATGGCCATCAATGTAACTGGTGTTTTCCTTGGCATGAAGCATATCATGCCGCTTATGGCCAAACAAAATAATGGCTCTGTCATTAATGCTTCTTCCATTGCAGGCTTAACAGGTGCTGCTGGACATGTTTTATATGGCGCTAGTAAAGGTGCCGTACGCATTATGACAAAAGATGCCGCAATGGAATATGCCCCATTTGGTGTCCGCGTAAACTCTATTCACCCTGGCTATATCGATACAGGAATGGCCGATTATGCATCTGCAACAACTGGAAGCTCTAAGGATGAATTAGGAAAAAACTTATTCCCATTAGGTCGTTTAGGTTCTGTAAAAGAAGTGGCTCAAACAGTACTGTTCTTAGCTTCTGATGAATCCTCTTTCTCAACCGGTGCCGAATTTGTTATTGATGGTGGAGCAACTGCAAAATAATTATAAAGGTGGTCATTAAAATGAAACTAAAAGATAAAGTAGCAATCGTCACAGGTGGCGCTAGTGGTATCGGTGAAGCAACAGTTCGCCTCTTTGCCCAAGAAGGTGCTCAAGTAGTCATTGCCGATTTTTCAGAACGCGGACAAAACATCTCCGAACAATTGAATAACGATGGTTATGATACGCTCTTCGTAAAAACGGATGTAACAAGCGAAGATGATATTAAAAACATGATTAATGAAACCGTTCTTAAATATGGAAAACTTGATATTATGTATGCCAATGCAGGTGTAGCTGACGATGCACCCGCTCACGAGTTATCATTTGAAAAATGGAAAAGAACAATTGATATAAATTTATCAGGTGTATTTCTTTCTGATAAATATGCCATTGAGCAGTTCCTTGCGCAAGGAACTGGTGGGGTCATAGTTAATGCTGGCTCTATCCATAGTTTTGTTTCCTTACCAAATCCAACAGCCTATTCATCTGCAAAAGGTGGTGTAAAACTATTAACACAAAACCTATGCACAGCTTATGCAAAACAAGGTATTCGCGTAAATGCTGTATGTCCTGGCTATATCGATACACCTCTATTGGCTGAAGTAGACGCTCAAAAGAAAGAATATTTAGCTTCCCTTCATCCACAAGGTCGTCTTGGTAAACCAGAAGAGATTGCCAAAGCTGTTTTATTCTTAGCAAGCGATGATGCAAGCTTTGTTAATGGTACAACACTCCTTGTTGATGGCGGCTATACTGCTCACTAATAAAAAACTAAGGGTCTGAATTCGGCATCGTTCCGAAATCAGACCCTTTTTATTTGATTAAAATTCTCCCAGAGCCAATCCGTCTAGATCATAACCTGAAGCAGTAAGCTTTAAAAGCAGTCGTATTTTATGGTAAAACAATATAAGATTATTTAATGGCACTCCACATGCAGGTATTTTTTCGATAATATAAATATTAATATATTTTAAAGCTAAAAGAGTTGCTATTGGATGAAATGCTTTGTACTTTTATTACATCAGTTATTATGAGGTTGAGGGGTGTTTTATAATGAGTTTAAATGATTGGTTAAATGAAAAAGTTCCAGAAATCACAAGTTCATTATGTGATATTAATCGACAGTATGTGGATATTGAAAATTCAATTGGCTTTGTTGGGCGCAATAAAATTTATAAAATCTTAGATAATTTTCATGAAGTGCTGTTTCCGGGTATCCATACTGCTCCACCGATCGATACTAGACGCGTTAATATAGTAAGTAGTAATAAACTACGTGAAACGGCATTGGATTTACGGGATATTATCGAAAAAGTATTAATTTACAATTTGGAATACAACAGCAATCTTGAAAACTGTACTTGTCAAGAGGATGCAGATCGCATTGTGATGGATTTAATTTCGCAATTTCCAAAAATCCGTAAAACCTTGCAAACGGATATTCAGGCAGCGTACAACGGAGATCCTGCTGCCCTTTCCACAGAAGAAATTTTATTAAGTTATCCTTCGATTGTTGCGGTATATATTCACCGTATTGCACATGAGTTATATGAAGTGGGCGTACCAATTGTCCCACGTATTATGTCTGAGTATGCACATAGTTTAACAGGAATCGATATTCACCCAGGCGCGACAATTGGTGAATCCTTCTTTATCGATCACGGCACAGGTGTCGTAATCGGTGAGACATGTATCATCGGCAATAATGTCAAAATATATCAAAGTGTCACGTTAGGGGCATTAAGCTTCCCTCTTGATGAAAATGGCAATCCAATTAAAGGGATTAAACGTCATCCGAATATTGAAGATAATGTCGTTATTTATGCGGGTGCAACCATTTTAGGTGGCGAAACGACCATTGGTCACGATTCAGTGCTAGGCAGTAACATTTGGCTTATGAATTCAATACCACCCTATTCCCGTGTGTACAACTCACCACCAACACCTAATATCAGTAGTAGTAAATCGAAAAATGTTTAATTCTTTCTTTAAGTAAATAAAAATTGCCCTCACTTATAGACACCTATCGAAAGACACTGTTAAGAATTTTTGCTACAGTGTCTTTCATTTTTCCCTACACCTATTCGTCCGTTACATAGCTAAAGACTGGTATGTCAACACTAAACTGGACAAAAATTATAAGGTCTGTTGCTTGAATTCCACTGGAGTTAAATAGCCTAGTGTCCCGTGAATTCGAATGTTATTGAACCAATGAACATAATCATCAAGTTCAAGAGCGAGCTGTTCAAGAGTAGAGAAATGTGCTCCGTTAGCGAATTCGGTTTTAAATACCTTAAACATCGCCTTAGCCACGGCGTTATCATAAGGGCATCCCTTCATGCTCAGGGATCGCTGGATTCCGAATGTTTCTAGGGCTTTTGAAATGAGCTTATTATCAAACTCTTTTCCTCGGTCTGTATGAAACATTTGTATGTCGTTCAAGTTACCTCTAATACTTACTAGTGCTTGATAAACCAGCTCTGCTGTCTTATTTGCACCAGCACTATGGCCAATGATTTCACGATTGAAAATGTCGACAAATAAGCATACATAATGCCATTTTGTTCCGACACGGACATATGTTAAATCACTCACGATGACAGCCAACGGCTCTTTTTGCTCAAATTGGCGCTGTAATTCATTTTTTATCGGCGCTTCATTACATGTTGAGTTATGCACCTTATACTGTGCTACAGTATAGTTTGATACTAGTCCAAGACCTTTCATTAAACGACCAATTCGACGACGTGATACGTGTTTTGGCTCTGGTAA
>NZ_JBNFXM010000034.1:0-19482 GCF_049943995.1 Lysinibacillus sp. VIII_CA | reverse complement strand
AACACGGAAGTTAAGCTCTTTAGCGCCGATGGTAGTTGGGGGCTTCCCCCTGTGAGAGTAGGACGTCGCTAGGCAATAAAGCAGTCAGCTGTGTGCTGGCTGTTTTTTTATTATTTTAAGAAAATCCTTCATAAATTACAGAATTTTATACGAAAATCCTTCATTTTAAATATCATTGTCACGTTTCATATAACTATATTAAGATTGTTAGGAGTTTTTATATAGCTATTTATTTGGGTTTTTAATTAAAATTTGCTATGATTAAAAGTCTGAATTGTCTTTCTTTTATAAGTTTCTTGACAGTAGCAGTCCACGTTGTTAATCTTACAATTAATATTCTTTTAACTATAGGAGGAAGTTACGAAAATGTGGGAGACTAAATTTGCCAAAGAAGGTTTAACTTTTGATGATGTATTATTAGTACCAGCTCATTCTGAAGTATTACCGAAAGATGTTGATTTATCTGTTCAATTAACACCAAAGATTAAATTAAACATTCCTATGATCAGCGCAGGTATGGATACAGTTACAGAGTCTAAAATGGCGATTGCTATGGCACGACAAGGCGGTATCGGCATTATCCACAAAAACATGGGTATCGACGAACAAGCTGAACAGGTAGAAAAAGTAAAACGTTCTGAAAATGGTGTTATTACAAACCCATTCTTCTTAACTCCGACTCATCAAGTTTTCGATGCTGAGCATTTAATGGGTAAATACCGAATCTCTGGTGTACCTATTGTTGATAGTATGGAAAACCAAAAACTTGTAGGGATCATTACAAACCGTGATTTACGTTTTATCTCAGATTACTCTTTAAAAATTGAAGATGTTATGACAAAAGAAGATTTAATTACGGCTCCTGTTGGAACGACTCTAGAGGATGCAGAAAAAATTCTTCAACAATATAAAATCGAAAAACTTCCGATTGTTGATGAAGAGGGTCGCTTAACTGGACTTATCACAATCAAAGATATTGAGAAAGTTATTGAATTCCCTAATGCTGCTAAAGATACACATGGTCGCTTACTTGTAGGTGCAGCAGTTGGTGTATCGAAGGATACAATGGTACGTATTGAGAAGCTTGTAGAAGCACAAGTTGACATTGTAGTAATCGATACAGCACACGGACATTCTGAAGGCGTATTGCAAACAATCCGCTCAATTCGAGAAACTTACCCAGAACTAGAAATCATTGCTGGAAACGTAGCTACTGCAGAAGGTGCACGTGCATTATTCGAAGCTGGAGCAGATGTTGTTAAAGTAGGAATTGGCCCAGGCTCAATTTGTACTACACGTGTTGTGGCTGGCGTAGGTGTGCCACAAATTACAGCAGTTTATGATTGTGCTACAGTAGCACGTGAGCTTGGTAAAACAATTATTGCGGATGGTGGTATTAAGTACTCTGGCGATATTGTGAAAGCTTTAGCAGCTGGCGGAAATGTTGTTATGCTAGGATCACTTCTTGCAGGTACTTCTGAATCACCAGGAGAGACAGAAATCTTCCAAGGTCGTCGTTTCAAAGTATACCGTGGTATGGGATCTATCGGAGCAATGGAAAAAGGCTCAAAAGATCGATACTTCCAAGAAGATGCGAAAAAGTTAGTGCCTGAGGGTATTGAAGGTCGCCTTCCTTATAAAGGGCCATTAGCCGATACAATTTATCAACTGATTGGTGGTATCCGAGCTGGTATGGGTTATTGTGGAGCACCACACCTTGAGTATTTACGAGAAAATGCTCAATTTGTTAAAATGACAGGTGCAGGTCTCCGTGAATCACATCCACATGATGTACAGATTACAAAAGAGTCACCAAACTATTCCATGTAATAAATTACTTGCAACTTTTATGCTTTCGCATCGTCTACAAAGATGGCGCGAGAGCATTTTTTTATGGTAGAGAGTCAACACGTATGTTGTTATCTATGATAAAATGTCGAGGACAAGATTATTTTTTGGAGGGCTTTAAAGGTGAAAAAGAAAATGAACACCGTACTACGCTTACTCCTAATTCCCGTTTTATTAATTGGTATTTTTGCAGGTATTCCTGCAAAGGCAAGTGCAGAGACGGATTTAGGATTAACAGTAGATGCTGCGATTTTAATTGACGCAGATTCAGGCAAAATTTTATATGAACAAAATGCGGATACTTCACTAGGTATTGCAAGTATGACAAAAATGATGACTGAATACCTGTTATTGGACGCTATTGATGCAGGGACAGTTAAATGGGATCAAGAATACCATGTAACCGATTATACGTATCGTATGTCTCAAAATCGTGCATTAAGTAATGTACCTTTACGTCGAGATGGTTCTTACACAATTCGAGAATTGTACGAGGCAATGGCTATTTATTCAGCGAATGCTGCAACTGTTGCTATAGCTGAAACAATTGCTGGAACAGAGACTGAATTTTTGAAATTAATGAACAAAAAAGCAGAAGAACTTGGCCTAGAAGGTTATAAGTTTGTTAATGCAACAGGTCTAAACAACGCGGATCTTTTTGGGATGCATCCAGCAGGGACAGGACCAGAAGATGAGAACGTGATGCCTGCTAAATATGTGGCAAAACTAGCCTATCATCTATTAAAGGATCACCCAAAGGTATTAGAAACTTCCCAAATTACTAAGAAGACATTCCGTGAAGGTACAGAGGACGCCATTGAGATGTCTAACTGGAACTTTATGTTACCGGGTTTAGTTTTTGAATATCAAGGTGTCGATGGATTAAAAACCGGTACTACAAACTTTGCAGGCCATTGCTTTACAGGTACTGCAGAGCGCAATGGTACTCGATTAATCGCAGTTGTCATGAAAGCTGTTGATGCAAGTGGACAAGGATCATATAAAGCTCGTTTTGATGCAACAGCAAAATTATTTAACTATGGTTTTTCACAATTCTCAAAACAAGAAATTTTACCAGCGAACTATACGTTTAAAGATCAAAAAACAGTAAAAGTGACAAAGGGTAAAGAAGACAAAGTAGAGATTGCTGTAAAAGAACCTATTTCATTTATGATTAAGTCTTCTGATAAAGATCTTTATAAACCTAAATTGGTTTTAGATAAAAAGAGTCTTGAGGCAGGAGTTAAGAAAGATACTGTTGTAGGAAAGGTCGTTATTGAGCGCACAGAGGGCACAGACTACGGCTTTATCGATGGAAAGGATATTTCATCCGATATTGTTACTACGGGCTCTGTAGAGCGTGCTAGCGGTATCTCATTGTTCTTCCAAGGTATTGGGAACTTCTTCGGCAATTTATGGAGTGGAATTTCTGACTTCGTTGGTGGACTATTCTAATCATTAATTAAAGGGCACATGAATGTTAAGAAACATTCATGTGCTTTTTCACATTTTTGACCCATACAGCATACGCTAATAGGCGAAAGGATGTGGCTAAATGTGTGGCATTACAGGGTGGGCTAGCTTTCAAAAGAATTTAAAAGCAAGTGAAAAAGTTTTACAAGCAATGACACGGACATTAAACAGGAGAGGGCCAGATGATGAAAATATTTGGTGTAGTGAGCATATTGCATTTGGCCATCGACGGTTAGCGGTTATCGATTTAATAGGTGGCAAGCAGCCTATGAAAAAACTACATGATGGGATAAACTATGTCATTACATATAATGGCGAACTTTATAATACTGAGGAGCTGCGTAAAGAGCTGGAGAAGAGAGGTCATACTTTCACAACACATTCAGATACAGAAGTGTTATTGACCGCCTATATTGAATGGAAAGAGCAATGCGTAGACTTTCTAAATGGTATTTTTGCATTTGGCATTTGGGATGAACAGGAGCAATCTCTTTTTTTATGCAGAGATAGATTGGGTGTGAAGCCCCTTTATTTTACAGAGCAACAGGGGGGGATTCTTTTTGCATCTGAAGTAAAGGCTTTGCTGGCACATCCAATGGTTCAAGCTGCCATCAATACGGAGGGATTGGCAAGTATGATGGCTGTAGGCCCCTCTAGAGCACCAGGTAAGACTCTTTTTCAAAATATTGAGGAGTTACGACCAGGATTTGCAATGCGCTTCTCTAGAGAGGGATTAAGAAAATGGCAGTATTGGCAGCTACAAAGCCGCAAGCATGAAGAAACATTGGAAGAGACGATTGAACAGGTTCGTTGGCTGTTAACAGATGCTATTGAACGACAGCTTATTTCGGATGTACCAATCTGTACATTTCTATCAGGAGGACTTGATTCTAGTATTATTACAGGAATTGCTGCTGATAGATTCCGCCAACAAAACAATCAGTTGCATACGTATTCAATTGATTATGAGGATAATGAACGTTTTTTTAATCCACATGCATTTCAAACGTCAACAGATACGTATTGGATTCAAAAGATGACCGAGGCTTTTAAGACGACACATCATGCAGAAGAAATAACTCAGCAACAGCTGATTGATTTACTAGTAGAATCGGTTATAGTTAGAGATTCACCAGGTATGGCGGATGTAGATTCTTCGTTACTCTGGTTTTGTCGAGAAATTAAAAGAGACTTTACTGTAGCACTATCTGGCGAATGTGCAGATGAAATTTTTGGTGGATATCCATGGTTTAAGGAAAAAACTACGGGCTTTCCTTGGATTCGGTCATTGGCTGAAAGAAATGCAATACTTCAGGAGAAGTGGGATAAAAAATTAAAAATTGAATCCTACGCACAGCAGCTATATACACAAACAATTACAGAAGTCCCGTTACTAGATGGTGAAAGTCCTGCAGAAGTAAAACACCGTGAAATGTTTTATTTAAATATGCAATGGTTTATGCAGACATTGCTAGAGCGGAAAGATCGTATGAGTATGGGAGCGAGTTTAGAGGTACGAGTTCCTTTTGCAGATCATCGCCTTGTGGAATATGCATGGAATATTCCTTGGGAAATGAAGAATTTAGATGGCATAGAAAAGGGCTTACTTCGAAAGTCGATGGCACATTTATTGCCTGATGAAGTATTATACCGTAAAAAAAATCCCTATCCTAAAACGTATCATCCAGTTTATACAGCAGGTGTGCAAACATGGCTAAGGGAAATTCTTAAAGATAAAAACTCTATCTTACATGAATTATTTGAGTACAAAAAACTTACAGAATTAATTGAATCGGGGGGGAGCTCTTTCAAAATTCCATGGTATGGACAATTAATGGCAGGACCTCAACTTTTAGCATATCTAGGGCAAATTCATAGTTGGTTTGAGCATTATCATATTCAACTAATTGAATCTTAATGGGAGTCACCCATCTACTACTTGGTTGTAGTAGATGGGTTATTTTTTTGTATCCCCCAACAATCCATTAATTGTTCTATCGACTGTTCAATTACATGGACAGGTATACCGCCAAAGCCAAGTAAAAATTGTGCTTGCGAAGATTCACCATGATCTAGTCGATAATCAGACAACGGATAAATCCCTATTCCTGCGTAGAAGGCAAGTTGTTGTAATTGTTTTTCTGGTAATTCGTGTTTAACATCTAATAATATATGCATCCCTGCTTGCTCACCTGTAATTTTAATGGATGATGAATATTTTTCTAAAATAGAAGTAAGCTGATCATGTTTTTTACGATAAACTTTACGCATTCGATTAAGATGTTTTGCAAAATGACCATCATGCATAAAATTTGCTACGATATGCTGATCGAAGCGAGGTACAGTTGATGAATAGTAATTAAAAACATCATTATACGTAGCAAGTAATTGAGGTGGAAGTACAAAATAGGCTACACGCAAAGATGGCATTAACGATTTTGTAAAAGTGCTCATATAAATGACTTTATCGTTTCTATCTAGAGCATGTAGAGCAGGAATTGGTTTTCCAGTATAACGAAACTCTGAATCATAATCATCTTCAATGATATAACGAGATGAGCTTTGTGCTGCCCAGTTTAAAGCCTGTGCACGCCTAGTAGCGGATAATACGGCGCCAGTAGGAAATTGATGTGATGGTGTAATATAGACAACATTAGCTTGTGTTCGTTCTAGCTCGTGAATGACGATACCTTCTTCATCGACGGCAATAGGATATACTTTCCGTTTATGCTGAGAGAACATACGATGCACAGCTGGATAGCCTGGGTTTTCCAGAGCAAAGCATGTATCATCCCTAAAAAGACGTAAAATCATAGGCAGAAGCTGCTCAGTACCAGAGCCAACGACAATTTGCTCTGGATTACAGATAACTCCACGTGATTGATATAAATAATTTGCAATTTCAGTTCGTAAAGAAAGCTCCCCTTGAGGTTCCCCTGTTAATAATAAATTTTTTGAGGCTTCATCAAACAGCTCCTTTGCATATTTTCTCCAGATCTGAAATGGGAAAGCATCGATATCAATAGAACCAGGATTAAAATCTATTTTGTATGACTTTTTCTTAATATGCTCATTGAAAGGAATTACGATGTCCTGCTGGATGTAGGGTAGTTCATCGATTTCTTCTACAAAATAACCAACACGAGATTTGGACATAATATAGCCTTCTGCAAGAAGCTGTGCATAGGCAATTTCAATCGTTGTTTGAGAGATATTCAAAAAATCGGCTAATTTTCTTTTTGATGGTAATTTTTCTCCCACTGCTATTTTCTTGGAAATAATAGCTTCTTTAATACCATTATAAAGCTGATCATATAGCGGTTTATCGCCATTTCTTTCAAGCTGAAATAAAAGCATATCCATATGATAAAAACCTCCTGACCTTATAGTTATTTTGAAAACTGGATATTTTTATATGGTCAATTTCTATTATACTAAATTTCATCATAAAGATGGAGGTTAGACAATGAAACAGACAGGTACAAATTTGGTGAAGCGTGGTATGGCTGAGATGCAAAAGGGCGGCGTCATTATGGACGTGATCAATGCTGAGCAAGCAAAAATTGCAGAGGCGGCAGGAGCAGTAGCGGTAATGGCATTAGAAAGAGTACCTTCAGATATTCGCAAAGCAGGAGGTGTTGCTCGTATGGCAGATCCTCGTATTGTAGAGGAAGTACTAGGAGCAGTCTCCATTCCTGTTATGGCAAAAGCTCGTATTGGTCATATTGTAGAAGCCCGTGTTTTAGAAGCGATGGGGGTTGATTATATTGATGAAAGTGAAGTACTTACACCAGCAGATGAAGAATATCACTTATTAAAAAGTAATTATACCGTACCATTTGTGTGTGGCTGTCGTGATCTTGGGGAAGCAGCCCGTCGCATTGGGGAAGGAGCAGCTATGTTACGAACAAAAGGTGAACCAGGAACAGGGAATATTGTGGAGGCAGTTCGACATATTCGTAAAGTGAATGCCCAAGTCCGAAAAGTAGTAGGTATGACAGAGGATGAATTAATGACAGAGGCAAAATTACTAGGAGCACCTTTTGAATTATTAAGAGAGATCAAACGCCTTGGTCGTTTACCAGTGGTTAATTTTGCAGCAGGAGGTGTAGCTACGCCGGCTGATGCGGCATTAATGATGGAGCTTGGGGCTGATGGTGTGTTTGTCGGTTCAGGTATCTTTAAATCTGATAATCCTGAAAAATTTGCACATGCGATTGTAGAAGCGACGACACATTACAAAGATTATAAGCTTATTGCTGAAATATCAAAGGAACTAGGTGTACCAATGAAAGGTATTGATATTGCACAGCTCGGGCTAAATGAGCGCATGCAAGAGCGAGGCTGGTAAGATGAAACGAATTGGTGTTTTAGCGTTACAAGGGGCGGTACGAGAGCATGTTCAAATGCTAGAAAGCCTTGGCTGTGAAGCTGTTGAAGTAAAACATAAGCAGGATTTAGTAAAACTAGATGGACTTGTATTACCTGGTGGAGAGAGTACTACAATGAGAAAGCTGTTGGATCGTTTTGAACTACTAGAGCCTATACGAGAAATAGCACAACGTGGTTTACCCATGTTTGGGACATGTGCAGGATTAATTTTAATGGCTACTACTTTAGTAAATGATGAACCACATTTAGCAGTTATGGATGTGACAGTTGCAAGAAATTCATATGGACGCCAGGTTGACAGCTTTGAAGTAATGCTGGATATTCCTAAAATAGGAGAGGCGATTCCAGCAGTTTTTATTCGGGCACCTCATATAGTGAAAGTCGGAAAAGATGTTGAAATTCTCGCAGAGCATGAAGGTAAGATTATTTTAGCCCAGGATAGACATTTACTAGGTTGTTCCTTTCATCCCGAATTAACTTCAGACACACGTATTCTTGAATATTTTGTAGCATCTATGGTATGACTTGCAAAATTTGTTTTCATATAGTACAGTATGGTTAAAATTTAATTAACTGAACACGATGATGGGAAGTAGTAGCAAGCACGTTTTTTTTAGAGAGTCAGCGGTTGGTGAAAGCTGATAAAAGCACTTGTGAATCCGTCCTGGAGTTGCACAGTCGAAGTCATTGAAGTAGGCTGCTGCCGGCTGGAATGCCGTTATAAAATAAGTGGATTAGATATAGTGTCTAATCAATTAGGGTGGCAACGCGGGTAGCTCTCGTCCCTTTATGGGATGGGGGCTTTTTTGTGTTTATCTTGATTTAGCCAAATATCGCCTTTCTATTCTGGTGTTTAAATGACCGCTGAATCAAGATATAGAAACAAGATGCAACAATTTCCCATCATTAAGAAACTACTGGAGGTATGTTCGATGTTAGATATTAAACGCGTGCGTGATAATTTCGCCGAAATTAAAGAAATGCTATTAACACGTAATGAAGATTTAGGGAATTTAGATGACTTTGAAAATTTAGATGCAAAGCGTCGTGAACTAATTGCTAAAACGGAAGAACTGAAGGCAGAACGGAATAAAGTATCTGAGCAAATTTCTGTTATGAAACGCAACAAAGAAAACGCAGATGAAGTGATTGCGCGTATGCGTCAAGTGGGCGATGAAATTAAAGAGCTTGATATTCAATTAAATGATGTGGAAGATCGCTTTAAAGATATGATGATGCGCCTGCCGAACGTTCCTCATGAATCTGTACCAGTGGGTACGACAGAAGATGACAATGTTGAGGAATATACATGGGGTGAAATTCCAGCATTTGATTTTGAGATTAAAGCACACTGGGACCTAGCTACGGATCTAAAAATTGTGGACTTTGAACGTGGCGCAAAAGTAACTGGTAGCCGATTCTTATTCTACCGCGGCCTAGGGGCTCGCTTAGAACGTGCGTTAATGACCTTTATGATGGATTTACATGCTGAAGAGCATGGCTATGAGGAAATGCTACCACCTGTGATTGTAAATCGTGAAAGCTTAACGGGTACTGGACAGCTACCTAAATTTGAGGAAGACGTATTTAAATTAGCGGAAACAGATTATTTCATGATTCCAACAGCTGAAGTACCCGTGACAAATTTCTACCGTGATGAAATTTTAACTGCTGAAGCTTTACCACAAGGTTTTGCTGCATACAGTGCATGTTTCCGTTCAGAAGCGGGCTCTGCAGGTCGTGATACACGTGGTTTAATCCGCCAGCACCAATTTAACAAAGTGGAATTAGTTCGCTTTGTTAAACCTGAGGAGTCATATGAGCAGTTAGAGCTATTAACGGGTCATGCTGAAAAAGTGCTGCAATTACTTGGCTTACCATATCGTAAATTAAAAATGTGTACAGCCGATTTAGGCTTCACTGCTGCGAAGAAATATGATTTAGAAGTTTGGATTCCAGCACAAAACATGTACCGAGAAATTTCTTCTTGTTCAAACTTTGAGGACTTCCAAGCACGACGCGCAAATATTCGCTTCCGTCGTGAGCCAAATGCAAAACCAGAATATGTTCACACATTAAACGGTTCAGGTCTTGCGATTGGTCGTACAGTTGCCGCTATTCTTGAAAACTATCAACAAGCCGATGGAAGCGTAGTAATTCCTGAAGTTTTAAGACCATATATGGGTGGAAAAGAAGTAATTGCCCCAAAATAAACATCAAGGCTATTTTAGATTACCGTATAAAGGTTAAGCTAAAATAGCCTTTTTTCATTTCAAAAATGATATTTCTCGTAATTTTCGAAAATTCGTTATTAGGGGTAATATTTATAGGGACAGGGGGAGAAATTCATGGATTTACAGCAATTTGCTGAGCTTAAATGAATTTGACAATGTCTTAATTTCAGATGCTAAAGGATGTGCAATTTATGATTAAGCAGATTTAAATAACTATTGTAAATCGGCTTAACACCAGATGACCAGCTTATACATGTATAGCCATTCACTTGATATATTGAAGTTGTATACGTTTTTGAACAATCCACAATTCAAGCTTCATATTAAGTTCAATATATGTGCTGTGGTTGCTACGACACATTTCCTATATATCGCCATCGCCTTAAATATAAAAAAGAAGGTGCCTCAATAGGAGCACCTTCTTTTTTTAGCTAATTCTTTTCAGTCATTGCTGCTTGTCGTGTCTTTTTCTCTGCCTTCTTTCGTTCACGTAAAGCTCGGAAAAAATCGGTTAGGATTTGTCCACATTCATCTGCTAAAATTCCTTCAGAAACTTCGCACTCATGGTTAAAGCGTGCATCATTTAATAAACGATAGAGTGAATCTACACAGCCTGCTTTTATATCCCTTGCTCCATAAACGACACGTGGTACACGGGATTGGAGGATTGCACCTGCACACATGGGGCAAGGCTCAAGCGTAACGTAAAGTGTTGTTTTTTCGAGACGCCAACTGCCGATTTTTTGACAAGCCTCTTGAATAACCATTAATTCAGCATGTGTTGTTGCATTTTGTGTTGTTTCTCGTAGGTTATGAGCTCTTGCAATAATTTCCCCATCATAAACAAGGACAGCCCCTATAGGTACTTCCTCAAGTATAGCTGCTTTTTTTGCTTCCTCTAATGCTTGTTTCATAAATAAACGATCTGTTTCAAAAATATCCACTAAATATCTCTCCTTAAAAGTAGTTTATCCTGCTTAATTGGTAATTGCTACTTTTAAATTCTTGCAGATTTCAGAAGCAATACGACAAGGCATAATTATTGATTGACATTCCTAAAATAACCATTTATATTTATATATGAACACATGCTCATATATAAATATAAATAAATGGGGGTAAACTAATATGGATGAAGAAATAAAAATAACGAAAATGGAAAATAGTCAGCATTTAGACGATGAGACATTATTTGTTGTGTCTCAAACTTTTAAGGCATTAAGTGACCCGACGCGAATTCGAATTTTAAATTTACTTTGTGCAGATGAGCATTCTGTCAATGACATTGCTGAAATTTTAGATTTAGGACAATCGACAGTTTCTCATCAATTACGGTTTCTAAAAAATTTACGATTAGTGAAATTTAGAAGAGAAGGTACAACTTTATTTTACTCAAAAGATGACGATCACATTATGAACTTATTGAAGCAAGCAATTGAGCATGCTGCACATAATTAAAGAACGGAGGGATTAATAATGGGACATAACCATGATCATACACATGGCGCTAATAAAAAAGTGTTAATCGTATCATTTATTATTATTACTAGTTATATGGTTGTGGAAGCAATTGGTGGTTTTTTAACAAATAGTTTGGCTCTTTTATCGGATGCAGGTCATATGTTAAGTGACTCCATTTCATTAGCTATAGCTTTGCTCGCGTTTGTTTTTGGAGAAAAGGCAGCAAGCTATAGTAAAACATATGGTTATAAACGATTTGAAATTTTAGCGGCAGTATTAAATGGCGTTACATTGATTGGGATAGCATTATTTATTTTCTATGAAGCGATCGAACGATTTGCAAATCCCCCTGAAGTGGCTACTACAGGAATGCTTATTATAAGTACAATCGGTCTTTTGGTAAACATTTTAGTAGCATGGATTATGATGCGTGGAAGTGATACAAAGGACAATTTAAATATGCGTGGAGCTTTTTTACATGTACTGAGTGATATGCTAGGATCTGTAGGAGCTATTGTGGCTGCCTTACTAATTATGTTTTTTGGTTGGGGATGGGCTGATCCTCTAGCGAGTGTTATTGTTGCCTTATTAGTAATAAGAAGTGGCTACTATGTTACAAAATCCGCTATTCATGTATTAATGGAAGGAACACCCTCTAATGTGGATGTTCAGGAGATAATTCAATTAATTGAACAAACTGATGGGGTAGAAAGCATCCACGATCTACACATCTGGACAATTACTAGTGGAACCAATGCTTTGTCCTGTCATGCAGTTGTAAATAAGTACTTAAAAATTGTAGATGGTGAGCATATTCTACGAAAAATTGAACATAATCTTGAGCATAAGGGTATTAAACATGTAACCATTCAATTAGAAACGGCTTCCCATCCACATGAAAGCTCGATTTTATGTCAATTGAAAAATGTTCATGAGCATCATCATGAATAAAAAAAATTTTACGACTTGCATACCCTTCGTGGGTATAGTATGATGAAAATGAAATAGGAGGTGTAGTGAATGGAGGACATAGTAAAAGAGGATGCTTGTCATACAGAGGGAGCTACGTCTTGTCGAAAAAGCCATCACCCTGAGCGTGTGAAAAAGGATTTAACAACTCGTTTAAACCGTATAGAAGGTCAAATCCGGGGCATTAAGGGAATGATCGAAAAAGACGTTTATTGTGATGATGTTATTACGCAACTTTCTGCTACACAGTCTGCTTTGAATAGTGTAGCGAAAATTTTACTAGAAGGACATTTAAAGGGTTGTGTTGTGGATCGTCTATCGGAGGGCGATGATGCAGTTTTAGATGAATTAGTAGTAACGATTCAAAAGTTAATGAAAAAATAGATGTTTATAAAAAATAAAAAGGGAGAGATTTATTATGCAAAATGTAACATTAAATGTGCAAGGAATGTCATGTGGTCATTGTGTAAACGCAGTTGAAAAAAATGTTGGTGCTTTAACTGGTGTTGAACAAGTAAAAGTAAATTTAGCAGAAGGTTTAGTTGATGTTGCATTTGATGATGCACAAGTATCACTTGATCAAATTAAAGAGACAATTGATGATCAAGGCTATGAAGTAAAATAAAAATTGTAGAGTGCTGTGATGGCACTCTCTTATTTTCAAAAATATATACCCCCTGTCGGTATAAGGAGAGGTGAAAGGTAAATGAGTTCTAATCATAAGGAAGCTAATTTGCAAATTACAGGGATGACATGTGCGGCCTGTGCCACTCGAATAGAAAAAGGATTAAATAAAATGGATGGAGTAGAACAAGCAACGGTTAATTTAGCGCTTGAAAAATCATCTATTAAGTACGATCCAGCAAAGCTAAGTGAAGCAGATTTTGAAAAAAAGATAGAGGCGCTTGGCTATGGAGTAGTTAAACAAAAAACTGAACTTGATATTACAGGGATGACATGTGCGGCCTGTGCCACTCGAATAGAAAAAGGATTAAATAAAATGAGCGGCGTATCATCTGCCAATGTCAACCTAGCTCTTGAAAAAGCAATGATTGAGTTTAACCCATCAGAGGTGAACATTGCAGATATTATTGCAAAGGTTGAGAAGTTAGGTTACGGCGCCCATCAAAAAGCAGATGAGCAGGAAACAGAGGATCATCGAGAAAAGGTTATTAAACAGCAGCAACAAAAATTTATTTTATCGGCCATTCTATCCTTACCACTGCTTTGGACGATGGTCGGCCATTTTTCCTTTACATCGTTTTTATATGTGCCAGAATTCCTTATGAATCCATGGGTTCAAATGGTATTGGCTACACCCGTACAGTTTATTATTGGTAAGCAGTTTTATGTAGGGGCATATAAAGCATTGCGAAATGGCAGTGCAAATATGGATGTACTGGTTGTGATGGGGACATCAGCAGCTTATTTCTATAGTGTTTATCAAGCAATTGTGACGATAGGAACACATCATGGCCCACACCTCTATTTTGAAACAAGTGCTGTTTTAATTACATTAATTTTATTAGGGAAATTATTTGAGGCAAAAGCGAAAGGACGTTCATCTGAAGCTATAAAAAAACTAATGGGACTACAAGCCAAAACAGCCATTGTTGTACGAGACGGTATGGAGAGGGAAGTACCTTTAGAAGAAGTGATGATTGGTGATGTCATCCTAGTTAAACCAGGTGAGAAGATTCCCGTTGACGGAGAAGTTTTAGAAGGAACAACGGCTGTTGATGAATCCATGTTGACAGGAGAAAGTTTACCAGTTGATAAAAAGCAGGGCGAACAATTATTTGGATCAACCATTAATAAAAATGGTTTTATAAAAATGACAGCCACAAAGGTTGGCCGTGATACTGCCCTCGCACAAATTATTAAGGTAGTAGAAGATGCTCAAGGATCAAAAGCACCGATTCAACGTTTAGCAGACCAAATCTCAGGTGTTTTTGTACCAATTGTTGTTGGCATTGCGATTGTGACATTCATAGTTTGGATTATTTGGGTACGTCCTGGAGAATTTACCCCTGCTTTAGAGGTCTTAATTGCAGTACTGGTGATTGCTTGTCCATGTGCACTTGGTTTAGCCACACCGACCTCTATAATGGCCGGTTCGGGTCGCGCCGCTGAATTTGGCATTTTATTCAAAGGTGGCGAACATTTAGAACAAACACAAAGTATTGATACCGTAGTTGTAGATAAGACAGGGACAGTGACACATGGTAAGCCAGTGCTAACGGATGTTCTTTTAGCCCCAGACCAAGAGGAGACACACTTTTTATCATTAATCGGTGCAGCTGAGAAACAGTCGGAGCATCCACTTGCAGAGGCGATTGTTCATGGTATAGAAGAACGTGGTATTGCTTTAGGGGATGTTCAATTTTTTGAGGCAATTCCAGGTTACGGTGTGCAGGCAACGGTCTCAGGTCAAGGTGTTATCATTGGTACACGAAAATTAATGCAACAGTATAGCATCCAGCTAGATAATATTTTACCTAAAATGGAGGAATTAGAGCGCAATGGCAAAACAGCAATGTTGGCTGCAATAAATGGCCAATATGCGGGGGTAGTTGCTGTTGCTGATACAGTAAAAGATACATCTAAAGAGGCTATTCATCGTTTACAGGATATGGGTATTACAGTCATTATGATGACGGGAGATAATGAACGTACAGCCCAGGCAATAGGAACAGAGGTAGGTGTTAACCAAGTTATTGCTGAAGTCTTACCAGAAGGAAAAGCAGATGAGGTGAAAAAGCTTCAAGCTCAAGGTAAAAATGTAGCGATGGTGGGAGATGGAATTAATGATGCACCTGCGCTAGCGACAGCGAATATTGGTATGGCCATTGGTACAGGGACAGATGTGGCGATGGAAGCGGCAGATATTACGTTAATCCGTGGTGATTTAAATAGTATTGCGGACGCTATTCTTATGAGTAGAAAAACAATGCGTAATATTAAACAAAATCTGTTTTGGGCATTTGCTTACAATACTTTAGGTATTCCGATTGCTGCAATTGGTCTACTTGCTCCGTGGGTGGCAGGGGCAGCAATGGCTTTCAGTTCTGTATCAGTTGTATTAAATGCTCTACGTTTACAGCGAGTGAAATTGTGAAGATGAAAAGACATTGGGATACATATCCTCAATGTCTTTTTTTAAACTATACGGGGAAAAATCTCATACTTAATTTTCATAGGTTGATTCTGTTTTTCATTTTATCACTATGATAAAATGAAAGGTACTGATTCATTTATGTAGGACACAATGATCGAATCCATAGAACAAAAGGAGGAGCTTCTGGTGACGGTTCCATTTGTTACGGTAGAAGGTCCGATTGGTGTTGGTAAAACCTCTTTATCGAAAGAGATAGCAGCGACATTTAATTACCATCTATTAAAAGAAATTGTAGACGAAAACCCTTTTTTAAATAAGTTTTATGAAAATATTGAGGAGTGGAGTTTCCAAACGGAAATGTTCTTCCTATGTAATCGCTATAAGCAATTAACGGACATTAAAAAATTCCGATTAGCTCATGCCAAGCCAGTTGTAGCAGACTATCATATTTTTAAGAATTTAATATTTGCGAAGCGTACACTGGCATCTACCGAATACGAAAAGTATGAGGAAATTTATAAAATATTAACAAAAGATATGCCTGTACCTAATGTAGTTGTTTATTTACATGCAAGCGTTGAAACATTGATGAAACGAATTGCCATGCGTGGACGAGACTTTGAAAAAATGATATCACGCGATTACATGGAGCAGCTCGTTATCGATTATCATTCTTTTATCGAACATTTTGAGAAAATGCATCCTGAAATACCAGTTATTCGATTTAATGGAGATCAGCTCGATTTTGTGAAAAATCCAGACGATTTAAATTATGTTTTGAAAATAATTAAGGATACGTTACAAAAAAGGAGTTTGCAATAATGAATTTAAGAGAGAAATACGATATTCCTCCACAAACCGTCATCACGATTGCCGGTACTGTAGGCGTAGGAAAGTCCACGATGACAAAAGCTTTAGCAGAAGCACTGAATTTCCGTACATCCTTCGAAAAAGTAGATACCAATCCATATCTTGATAAATTTTATGAGGATTTTGAAAAGTGGAGCTTCCATTTACAAGTTTATTTTTTAGCAGAGCGTTTTAAGGAACAGAAACGTATTTTTGAGTATGGTGGAGGGTTTATACAAGACCGCTCTATTTATGAAGATACTGGGATTTTCGCAAAAATGCATTATGATAAGGGAACAATGAGCCCAACAGATTATGAAACGTACACGAATTTGTTTGATGCTATGGTAATGACACCGTATTTCCCACATCCCGATTTACTTGTTTATCTTGAAGGACCGATTGATGCTGTTATTGGGCGAATACAAGAACGTGGGCGCGCAATGGAGCAACAAACGCCAAATGATTATTGGATAGAAATGCATGAACGTTATGAAAACTGGATTAATAATTTTAATTCCTGTCCAGTTCTACGTTTAGATATTAATGATTATGATTTATTAAAAAATCCTGATGCAATTGAATCAATTGTGAGCCGTATCAGTCATATGCTAAAACAAACAAGCCATTTAAGAAAATAGAAGAGCAAGAAACGACCAAAGAACGTGAAACAATACATGACTGATTGTTTCACGTTTTTTGAATAGGAGGGATTACTATAAGAATTGCAGTGTATTGCGGATCTGGCATAGGGAAAAGTCCAGTATATGGGGAGAAAGCGGCAGAGCTAGGTGCTGTATTAGCTAAGCACGGACATGGTGTTGTTTACGGTGGTTCCAAAACAGGATTAATGGGAAAGGTTGCGGATGCTGTTTTAGCAGCGGGTGGAGAGGTGATTGGTGTTATGCCAACTCATTTACAGAAGCGAGAACTGGCTCATGCTTCATTAACAGAAATTCATTTTGTAGAGTCCATGCATATTCGAAAAGCTAAAATGGCGGAGCTGGCTGATGCATTTATTGCTCTTCCAGGAGGCGCAGGGACTTTGGACGAATATTTCGAAGTTTTTACTTGGGCACAAATTGGCCTTCATGAAAAACCTGTTATTTTATATAACGTAAATGGTTTCTATGACGCACTCTTACAGCATTTTAAAATAATGCTAAAGGAAGGATTTATACGATCTGAACAGAAATCCTTCTTCCGTATAGCAAATACAGCAGATGATATATTACGGTTACTAAAAAAACATGGGTGAATATTCCCCGTGTTTTTTATAATATTAAATAAACGGTAAAAAATAGAAATGGATGAGGTGAATTATGCAAGGTGCAGATACTCAAGTGACTGATGATTTAGTAGTGCAAGCTATTGAGCGCAATATAGCAATTATTCGTTTTGATATGGATCGAAGAGTTGCCTATGTAAATGAGCTGTTTGCTAAAACATTAGGCTATACCGTACAAGAATTGCTTGGAAAGAATCATAAAGATTTTTGTTTACCGAATTTCGTTCATAGTCCAGCATACGAACAGTTTTGGCGCAATTTAGTATCAGGGAATAGTTATCAGGATAAAATTGAAAGAATTGATGCGAATGGACATAGGGTTTGGCTGGAGGCTACGTATATGCCCGTTTTCGCCAATCACTCAAATAAAGTAATTGGTGTTTCAAAAATTGCTACGAATATTACTGAACGTCAAAATGAAATAACTAATGTAGCCGATCAATTGAAGGAAATGTCTAATGGACTTCATCAACGCTCAGAAACCGGTATTCAAAATAGTCAAGAATTACTGAGCACCATTCAAGAGGTTTCACAGGAATCAAAAGAAAATGTCAGCAATCTTACACAGCTACAGAATCAAGCTGATTCCATTAAAGGTATTGTGAAAACCATTCAAGAGATTGCTGCCCAAACCAATTTATTAGCTTTGAATGCAGCGATCGAAGCCGCAAGAGCTGGAGAATATGGTCGAGGTTTTGACGTAGTGGCAAAAGAGGTGAGAAAGCTTTCCGTTAGAGTAGAGCAATCCATTTCAGAAGTGAAGGATAATATAGAGGGGATAGAGCGGGAAATTAGTCAAGTGACAGACAGTATTACAAAAATAGCTGAAAAAGTAGAAAAGACACACGAACAAATTACTATTACGACTAAAGATTTTAGTGAAATCGCAACTGCAGCAGAAGCATTAGACGAGCAGTCCAAGCAATTTATTGAAATTATTTAAGTTCAATATTTTAGTAGATATATTGAAATAGTATAAATGGTTTCATTACAATATTTGTGTAAGACTTTCATTAATCATAATAGGGGTGTTATGGATGACAAAAGTGGAAGTAAGTTTTCAGCATGTGCCAACAACAGCTATTTCAGATGCGACAGGTGGGCATACGAATTTGTGTAGTACTATTAAACCGCTAGCCGATCATTTTAAAATTGCTGGACGTGCGGTAACCGTACGTTTACCAGATGGAGAAAATGGTGCAGTGTTGGAGGCTATTAGAGCGGCCAATGAAGGAGATATTTTAGTTATAGATGCAAAGGGAAACACCAATCGAGCGGTAGCAGGAGATTTTGTGGTGTCCTTAGCAAAGGGTGTTGGAGTACAAGGTTTTGTAGTTGACGGCGTAATTCGTGATATTGCTGCTATACGTGAGTTAGATTTCCCTGTATTCTCTTTAGGTACAACAGTAGCTGCTGGTAATAAAAATGGGGGTGGCAAAGTAAATGTGCCCATTGCCATTGGAGGAGTGACGGTTCACCCAGGCGACTATATTATTGGAGATGTCGATGGTGTCATTGTTGTACCACAGCAAGATGCTGAAAAAGTAATCGAAGCTGCGGAAGAAAAGATGTTAAAAGATGAAAAGCGTGCACAAGAAGCACATGCAAACGGCAAAGAATCCATTCTTGCGTACTTAGATAAAGTGCTTGGAAATTAAATAAAACTCTCACGATGCCATCCAACATCGTGAGAGTTTTTTATTTTATGCTAAATTTTCATTTTCATTAAAGTAATTCTTCATTTTTTCGCGATCGAAACGGCCTTCCCATTTCGCCATCACTAATGACGCTAATGAGTTACCAATTACGTTAACAACTGTACGTCCCATGTCAAGGATACGGTCAATACC
>NZ_JBNFXM010000033.1:0-22909 GCF_049943995.1 Lysinibacillus sp. VIII_CA | reverse complement strand
TCTTTTTTCTCTAGTAAATCCGCAACGCGAGCTGCGTAATCTCGTGCTTGATCACAACGAATATCTGTAGGTTTAATCGCTGGGTAACTATTTTCAGCTGCTTTTAATAATGTAATAGCTTTAGCCTCCGCACGCATCAGCGATAGCTTTTTTCGCGTATTGACCTTTAAACGATTTTTAATAATCGTTTTAGAATGGGCCTGTAAAAGTGCGGGATGCGGATATAGTTGTACAATATTTAAAAATAGTGCTGAACTCGGTGTAATCAGCTTTTCTAATTCTGGAAAACTCAGCTTAAAATGGCATGCATTCTACTTTTGAGTAAAATGATTTCTTCGTCAATTTCCTCGTAATAACGAGTCAGTGCACGCATCTGTTCATAATAATCATCTTGTATGTACGTTATTTCGCGTTCCATTTTGAAATGTGTCTTCGCGAGTTCATGAGCATCACTGATCTCGGTTTTATTGCGACGCATCGTTGCCATCTGTAAATTCGCTTCTAGTGGATTCATGCGGCAGTACGTATAGCCGTAATCTTTTAAAAACGCTTCGACAGGTTTTGAATAGATGCCTGTTGCTTCAAATACGATATCTGGCGCTTGTCCATCTTGCTTTGTCATCTCTTCCATTCGTTCGTGTAATCGCTCAAAATCAACCCGTGTATGATGTAGCACACCTTCAAATTCACATTGGCGATGACCATCATAAATCGCAACGGTACTTTTTCCTTTACTGACATCTAACGCAATGACATGTTTCATCTCATCCTTCTCCTTTCGACCAATCATAGAAGCCTTCACAGTACCTTATCGATTCCACTTTCTTATACACGATCTCTTGGACCCAACATACTAAACTGATTCATATAAGGGCATGAAGTTAGCCGGTTTTATATACGGACTCATAAATGGTCCCAGAGGCTGGTCGGCTTTTCTTAACTTCTACTATAAAAAAATAGCACAAACCATGGCCTTGGTTTGTACTACTAATGTTAGTATGTTTTATATACTCCCGACATGCTTATGAACTACAAGGGTACAAAATAAGTGATGGAAGTATTGTAACATTCGGAGCCTTGTTAGAAGAGGTGTGTCAGCACCAGTGAAGCTAATAAGATGATGGCAGCAGGTTTGTAGTAATGTCCATAGCTAGCTGTTTGGATTAATGAGAAGGCTAAGAAATTTATTTCCCAAAAATTTATTTCTTTTATAAGTTAAATTTAGAGGCGATCATATATATGATTGCTTCTTTTTTTATTGTCTACTCTATGAGGGAAAATAAACTGAGGAGAGAAAAATCCATATTCTAGTTAGTTTAGAGGTTTTCCTTATAATGCTTATTAAATTTCTTACTCAATGCTATCTGATGATATTTTAATACAATCTTCCTCTTTATAAACCAATGACTATACTATAGAAAACTCTTATAAGTTTAACTTCTAAGTATTTAATACTTGAAGTACTCTCTCATAATGAAAATTGTCGTTTAGTCATCCATTAATTTTCTACAAAATATAAGAAAAATAAAAAAATCATTATTTGGTGAAACCTTTTCATCTAAAATGTTACTCTAACAATAATAGGAGGTATTAAAATGGAACAATTAGTAAGATCAGCTATCGACGGTCAGCAAGCTGCATTTGAGCAGCTAGTAGAAGCTGAAAAGTCTAAGCTTTTAGCAAAAGCTTACTCCTATATTGGTAACAGAGAAGACGCAGCAGACATTGTACAAGAAACCTTGCTGCAAGCTTTCAAATCAATGCATCAATTAAAAGAACCAAAATATTTCTCTACCTGGCTGTTTAAGATATTAATACGACAATGTTTTGCTTATCTACAACAAAAAAAGCGTACACTTGTAGTGGAAACTGAGCTTATACAGCAACAGCTAATTGAACAAGAACAATCAATGAACTACGAATTTGTCCATGAGGCATTGTCTTTACTTCGAAAAGATTATCAAACCGTACTTATACTATTTTATTTTTATGATTTTAAAGTACAAGAAACTGCTTATCTCTTAGATAAGCCAATCAATACGATCAAAATGTTTTTACATCGTGGTCGTATCCAATTAAAAAAGCAACTAGAACAGAGCATGAACAAGCCAATTAAGCAGAAAGAAGTGATACATATGTTAAAGGAACAACTAGCAAAATTAGCGTTAAACTTTGTGTCAATTCCTGATAACTATCAATTACTAGTAGAGGATTATTCAAAAGAGCAAGCTACATTTATGTGGTCGACAGACGAATTAGAAGAAGGAATTGAAGTGTCACTTGATCCAAACGGAAAATTATTAGATTTAACTAGACCTCCTTCAACAACAGGTACACTTGTCACAATGCAGCAGCAGCAAGCCATTGCAGATCAATTTTTAACAGCGCAATACACTGAAGCATTAGATTATTTAGCTGTGTCTACAATCATTGAAAAAGAGGATGAAACAAAGTTTTTATATAAACAATTTGTGGGAGGCTATCCTCTTGCAAGCTATTATACAAAAATAAGCGTTTCCAAGTACGGAGAAATCATTGATTTTAAGTACAATGGCTACACGAAAGCTCCACCAAAAATCCTTACGCAGCTTGCCAGCAAGGACAGGATTTTACAACAAGTACTTAAAGCTCCGTGGGCTTTATCTATGAAGTATTTAGTTAGTGGCAATTATTCTGTTGCACAGTCTGGTTTGTACCCAATTTACGAAAGTCCAATTGTATATCAGTCATTTAATGCCATTGATGGTAAAACATTATTTGAAGAGGAAGATGAGAAAGAGGCTTCCTTCACCAAGTTTCCATACGTACAACCACTCAAAAAGCAGAAGACACTTGAAAATATAATAGGTGTAACAGATTGTATGGGAAAGCTACGGGAAGTCGAAATGGATGAAAGTACACTCGGCATTGTATGGCGAAAAAAAGATTGGCAAGCTCCGAAAGATAAATCGCTAGAAAATTTCCTGCTTGAACGTATCGAGGATACGGTGAAGGCAAAGGTTGATAAGCATTCAAGGAAATTAAAGGAGTTCAATTGGTTTAAAGAGCGTACAGGTGAACTGGAACTTTCATTCGAAGCTTGTAGAGATATTGCTTGTACATTTATTGCGACATATTTTAAAGAATATATTCCTTATTTACAATTGCAAATCGAGGAACCATCCTTTAATGAGATGAACCGTGCATATTTCACTTTTCCGCTGTACGTGGCTCATGGCTTACAAATAGAGGGGGAACGTTTTTACGTTGGAGTAAACAAAACGACGGGATTCATCGATACATTATGGTCTCCTCGTATAGATCTAAAACTTCTTGACTCCTACGATTGTGCAACTATTCAACCTTTAGAGAACGTAATATCTGCCTTGAAAGAGGCCGATGCCTTTTTACAATGGTCTTGTCAGTATGATGACAATAAAAACGATGAAGTATTACAATATCGATTGGGACAATCGAAAACAAAACAGCGGATTGTTGGTATCGATGCAACGACAGGACAACTTATCGTCAGTAAACTTTAAATAAAGGGGAGTCAAATAGCCTCGAGAATATGTAACTTAAGAATAATAAGCTATCTATCATTACAATAAACAGGTGATGAAGTAAACGCTAGTGCTAAAATTTATTTAAACAAAGCTATCGAATTCAGAAGCACTGCTAAAAAAGTAAAACCATCTAAGGTTTCTGGTGAGATAGATGGAGTGCTCAGATATCGTAAAAATGGAAAGTATATTGACCTTGCTCCAAATGGTAATATTGTATCTTTTGGTAAGGTTTAATATAGTAAAAGGAGTTTTTTTGTGAGCTGGAGAGATATTAAAATTGATAGTCTTGATGCTATTGAAAAATGTGTAGCAGAATTTGAGATTACAGCTTTAAGGTTTTTTGAAGAGATATTTGAAGAGATATTTGAAGAAAATATTATTCACTATGGTGCTTTCAAAGTAAAGATATATGAAAGATAAAACATGCATTCTAATTCTTAAGAAAGTGACTTTACAGGGTTCACAAACCTTGGATTAAAATCTCCAGATGGAGGCTATGAAGGTGGAATAGGTTATGGAGCTACAGAAGAAACTTTAGAGGATACTATACGTAATTTTATGAACAATTTAAAGAAATTTAAAGATGGGAAAAAATTCGGTCTTAATAAAGAAGATGTAGTTTTGTTAGCATATGATGAATTTTAATAGCCTTTAATACCTTTAGCTATACGTAAATAATAAGACTGCCTCTAAAGGAAGTTTTGTGTTTATCAAAAGTAGACAATAATTTTCTTAATGAAAGTTAGTTATGTACAAAATTTGATCATCAATTGAAGATCCTTTTGTTTGTAACTAAAACGGTATTCTTTAACCTCAGCTGATGGTGCTTTACTGGTGTCGCTCATCCTTTTTAAGCTATATTCCGTATTCCTGGAATATAGCTTTTTTAATACAGTTCACGTGAATAATCCACCATTTTCTCCAGGCTGTGTAACTTTTTTTAAAAAAACCAGTCTACTTAATACAATAGTTTGCTAGATGACATGCTGATATCAGCCCATAATGTTACTGATCAACTACTAGCTATGTCTCGATATCAATTTGATAGAAAGCAGCTACACCATTGCTTTAAAATTTGCTTCTAGGGAGGGTATATATAAGGATCTAGTCAGGAAGAAAACAGTTTGCAAGAAAATATACTGGCCATTTGGAATATCATTTACTTCATATGAAGCTTTTGAAGGAGAGAGGTTAGAACTCTAGTACCGAATTCTACTTTTTTCGATAAGAATCCCACATTTTGGGGTTTTTTCATGTTAAGATGATAAAGACAATTGAATGTGAAAAAAAGGAGATTAGCATGTTTAAGAAACTAAGGAATACATGTATTGTATCAGCGGTTGCTTTGGCTACAATTTTACCTGGACAAGCATCTGCATCAGCAACTAGTAACAATGGAATTCAGATAAAAAACAATGTTTCAATTACAATTAATGGAGAGACGATTAGTGTCTATGACCCTATTTTAAATAAATCGGATTTCTTATTATTGCCAATGCGTGCTTTATATGAAGCGATTGGTGCGAATGTGGATTGGAATAAAGAAACACAGACAGCGTCAGCTACTCGTAACGGGAAGATTGTGGATTTAAAGATTGATTCGATGATGGCTTTAGTAGATGGACAAGAAGTGGTGATGGATGTTGCACCGTTCATGTATAAGGATCGTACTTATATGCCACTGCGTTTCGTTAGTGAAAATTTTGATGGGAATGTTCAATGGGACCCAGAAACACAATCGGTAGATATTACGATGTCAGATGATCTGCCTGAAATGCCTCAGGAAGACCCTTATATTTTACATATCAATAACAAACGTATCGTGATGAAAGATCCTATTATTATGAAAGATTCAAGATCTTATTTACCAGCTAGCTATATCTATGATTATTTAGATGATTCTGCTGGTGCATGGCTCCCAGACAATTCCTTTGAATTACAAATTGCCGGGATGAGCTTTGTTTTCAAAGATAATAGTAATGAGGTTCTTGTGAATAACGAAACGGTAACTTTAACAGAAAAACCGTTTATTCAAAAAGGAAAAATGTATGTGCCTATTACGTTTCTTGTGAATGCTTTAGGCGGAAATTTACGCTATATCAGTGAAAAAAAAGAAATGTATATTTACGTTTACCGTTATATGTACACAAGTTCATTCCTTGAAAAATCTTATGGTTCTACATCATCGCCAACAGCTGTTCCTTCTGCTCGTTTAGAGGGAGATCGTGATTTATTTATTAGTGATAATCCTGAAACGTTAACGCGTAAGCTTGTGCCAAAGAATAATGCAACGCTTTCACAATATGACGTGAACTCAACGGCAGTGACGAATAAGCATCGTGTCTTTGGGTGGCATTACAATACATTAGGTACAGATGTCAATATTGGGATTACGGTTCAAAATAAGTCTACGACAGAGAGTATTAAAGTTGTAGATTCTAGAGGTATTAACCAAAAGACAGGAAATAGCTGGGTAGGTCATGATATTGGTTTGACCATTGCTGATGCTACATTAAATAACAAGCTGAAAAAATCAGAAAGTAGCGGTATTGTCATTGCACCAGGAGAAACAAAGGTCATTGAAACATACGATCTACACCATGAATATATTATTGGCTTTTTACATGATTTAGATATTCAAGCGGTCAATGGTGGAAAACCAGAGTATACCATTCGCACAGTGCTTACAAAAGATAATAGTGATTTAACAACGATTCAATCGGAGCAGGTTGCCATCGATGAGTATGCAAAGCATCCAAGAGGTGCTTGGCCAAGCGCTACAATTCTAGCAGAACTACCAGCCTATACAGTAGATTCACCAGAAGTAGGCTATAACATTTCGAATGGCCGTACTGACCATTTACAAACAGCTGAAAATTCATTTTCACAAATTAATGGAGCAGTCGGAAATCCAGGTCATTTCGGTATGAACTACAAGGTTTCCATTCCTGTTGTAAATCCAACAGGGACGACCAAAACGATTAAGCTGAAACTTGCTGGTCGTGGAGGCTTATACAGTGGAGCAATTAAGGTGAATGGCAAAGTGCATTTAGTGCCTTCTTTAAGAGTAGGAGAAGAGTATGTTGAATTACCTGATTACGAAATGAAGGGTGCAACAGATACGATTCAATTAGAGCTAATGCATGCTGGTGGTGTCAATCTTCCAGTAGCTATCTATGTGGAAACAAAATAAAGAAGTCCCTGGCACGGTTCATATGACATGATATCGTGCCATACTTTGATTAATTCGGAGTGAAGAAATTGGCAAGAAAATTAGTAACAATTGTTGTAGTCATGTTCGTGCTTATGTTAACAGTTAGCCCCATCAATGGACAAGCAGCTGGTTTTGGAAATAAAGTAAGTGAAGTGAAAACAGAGGTATCACCACAAGTAAATCACGTACAACAAACCTATACGTCAGGTTCTATACGTCAGTTTGTAAATGTTTTAGATGTAAATTTAAATAATACATATACAAAACTAGAAATTGGGATGCCGAATCCTATTAATTCCCTAAAAACAACTTCAGCTATGGCGAAGCAAAACACGTATGATGGCCATCGAGTTGTTGGAGCTGTTAATGCTTCATACTTTTTAGGAAATGGGATGCCTGCGAACTTGTTAGCGGAAAAGAATGAAATTGTCAACTATGGTATTTTGGGAGATACGTATGATAGCCCGACGCAAAAGCCAGTTGCATTTGGCTTATCTAAATCAGGGAAAGCGATTGCAGATTATTATACAACGAATCTATCTTTCCAAGTAAATGGAAAAACATATCCTATTGATCTAATTAATAGTGAACGAGGAACAAATAAAAACGTTTTATATACGCCAGAAAAAAAGACAACTGGTACAAATGCATGGGGCTTAGAACTAGTGGTGTCAGGAGCTAGTCAGGATACAAATACCCTACATTTTGGTGATCAATTCTCAGGGACAGTTTCTCATGTAACAACGTATGGTGCAGAAGGAAACTCAGCAGTACCAGCGGATGGTTTTGTTATTTCTGTACAAAATAAAGAATTAGCCGCTGAATTAAGCAATATTTCAGCAGGTACAAATATCGATGTCAGCTTGTCAATCGATCAAAAATGGATGGATGCTCAATTCATTTTAGCTGCAGGACCAATGCTTGTACGCAATGGTCAAGTGGATATTTCCATGCCAACAAATTCTGGTTTTGCTTCGACACGCAGTCCTCGTACAGCAGTAGCGGTGGATGCTACAGGTACAAAGGTATCACTTATTACAATTGATGGTCGCTTAAGTGGTCATAGTAATGGTGTTAACTTATCAGATTTAGCTTCACATTTAATTTCAATAGGAGCTACTTCAGCTATTAACTTAGATGGTGGCGGTTCTACAGCGATGGTCGCGCGCAATCCAGGAGGGTATTTCGCCAACCTTGTGAACAAACCGTCTGAGGGTAGTGAGCGTCGTGTATCGGCCATTTTACAGGTCGTTAATACAGCACCACCAGGGAACGCAAAATCTATTACGCTAAATAGTGTTGGTCAAGTCATGAAAGGTTCATCTGTAGATATGCAAGTAGCAACTGCCTATGATCAATATTTAAATCCAATGACTATCAACCCAGCGAGCATGAAGTGGTCAGTTGAAGGAAATATCGGTAAGATGGATGGTGCAACCTTTACGGCTACCCAAAAAGGTGAAGGGAAAATTATTGGGGAATATGGAGGTATTCGTACGTCCACAGCTGTATCTGTAATAGACTTAGCAGAAAAACCTATTGTACTAGATAGCTTTGATAATGTGTCTTCTTGGACAACAGAAGTAGCAAAAGCGAATGCTTCGTTAGCAAATTCTAAAGAGTATGCGAGACAGGGAACAGCTAGCATGCAATTAAACTACGATTTTACAGTAGCGGGCTCAGGGACTAAGGCTGCCTATATGGTTGCTAAAAAACCCATTACTATAACAGGTCAGCCGAAAAATATCGGTGTTTGGGTATTTGGCGATGCAGGTAAGCATTGGCTAAGAGGTGTGGTTGTAGATGGATCAGGGACTAAGCACACGATTGATTTCACAAGCCAGGGCGGTTTAGACTGGAATGGCTGGAAATACGTAAAGGCGGATATTCCAAGTAATCTAGCAACACCATTGAAATTCGAACGTTTATATGTTGCTCAACCGACAGCTTCTCTTCAAAAGAAAGGCCAGCTGTATTTTGATCAATTACAGGCTGTCTACAAAGATAATCATGAGGAATTAGTTTATACGGATGTGAACAAAGGGCATTGGGCGTTTTCAGAAATCCAAAGCCTATACAATAAATCACTGATCAAAGGTTACTCTAATGGTACGTTTAAGCCAGAAGCGTCCATTACACGTGCAGAGGCAGCTACAATCATTGCCAGAGCACTGAATCTATCAACAACGAAGGATTCTAGCTTTAAAGATGTAAGTAAAAGTCATTATGCATATAGTGCCATTGCAGCAGTCGAGCAGGCTGGCATTATTAAAGGGCAAGAACCAGGGAAGTTCAACCCAAACGGACAGCTTTCACGTGCAGAGATGGCAGCGATTTTAACAAGAGCCTACAAATTAACAGGTACAAGTAAAGTTACCTTCACAGATGTTAAATCAACGCACTGGGCATACAGTAATATCCAGGCACTTGTGGCGAATGATTTAACAGGAGGTTTCCCAGATAATACATTTAGACCCGATGCACAAATTACTCGTGCTCAATTTGCAAGCTTCTTAAATAGATGCCTATCATTAAAATAATCTTGAAATCCCCCTGTAATAGCTACAGGGGGTATTTTTACAGAAAAAATCCGCCACTCTCTGAAGAGAATGAAGCGGATTTTTCATTTAGAAAACAATGTATTTCACATATTGCTTCCAAGTTAACTCTTTAAACTGCTTCCAGTGTAACTTCTCAATAGGTAAAGTACGGAAGGTATAGGCTTCCATATTGCGCTTCTCATTAGAGAGCATTGGTGTTCCCTCATCGAGATAGTCCGAGAAAATAGCAGATTGAGCCGTATTAAATTGGACATTAATATCTATCAGTTGGATTTTCCCATCCTGATTAATGATATGAAGCTTTTTATTTCCTTTTTTTGTTGTCGCTAACCACGATTTATCGACCTTATAAGAATCGAACGCTTCATTGACAATAATGGAGGCTTTGCCAGTTGATGAAAACGGTACATCCTCTATTGGCGCATCTTGTTGCAGTACTACTTCATAATTTGTTGGCTGCGGTAGGTCTGTTGTTTTGGCTAATTCATTTGCCCAAAAGGTTTCATCATTTGTAGCAATCATTTGCTTATCTAATACGATGCCAGATAATGCGTCTTTGACATGTTTCACTTTAAAATCAACCGTTTGGCCTTCCTGTACCTGTTGCCATTCTTTTTCAGATAAATAAGCATACATGGCTTTTTCATTAGAATAGATTTCGAAGGTTAAAGCACCAGCTTCTTCTTTCACCGCTGCTACTACACCGTCGATAGGACTGATGATGCCTTGACGTGATTCTATTTGTGTGATCTGTGCGTCAATGAGCGCAATTTGACGATTCGTTTCAGCGATATGTCGATTTAACAGGGCAACTGCTGTCGATAGCGAATTTTGTTGAGCAAGCTCTAATTTTAATGTCACAGACAATTTATCATTGATTTGATCGGTATTAATAGAGCTTTTTGGATTCGAATCGTCGTATTCATCTTCAATTTGATCAAGTGCATCTTGTAAATCATTTAATTCTGTTTCATAGGCAGTACGTTCCGATTCAAGCTTTGTAAGCTCCTCGTCTACTTCATCTGTTTTAAAGGTAGCGAGTAAATCATTCATCATCACTTCCTGACCGCGCTTTACATTGACAGCGGATAACTTTGTTGCATCAGCTGTAATGGTATACGTCTCAGCGGGTGCCACAATGGTTTCCTTATTGACACGCTCTGTATTCGTACCGATATATGCTTTCTGAAATTCGTCAATAAAGTAGGATCGTGTCACGGTGCTATCTTCTTTGAAAACAAAATAAGCATTTATACCGATTATGAGCATCGCCAACACAATACCTATACTTGTCCATGGTCTTGTCTTGATAAATGCCATCATCCTAACCCCCTAGCAATCCATTCTTTAATGGGTAGCACACTAATCATGCCCACAAATAAGGCCATAAATAGTTGTAAGCCAATCAATTTGACTACTAACATTTTTCTACTAGCTTCTTCCTCCCATTTCGACAGGAATAAATACTGCACAATAATGATTAAAACGGACGTTACTGTCAGCTGATTGATTGTAAATAACACGAAGTCAGTTTTAATGACCTGTAAGGCAGCGGGTGCCAAAGAAAAGAATGAAAACATCGTTGTATAGCCAACTCCATAAAAAACAGCAAAGAGGATTGCTTTTTCAATGAGTAGAAAGGCAACAACATAAAGCTGGACTCTTTTTATCCAAGTATAAGGAATGTCCGTTAATAGATGTAATAAGTAGGTAACACCGTAATAATGGAAGCAAAAATAAATAATTGCCCATAAAATGGCACCGAGCATGGAAAGTACGCGTGCTACATAGTATTCATTTTGTAAATCCATTGCAAATAAGGACGTTAAATTCTCTGTCCCCATTCCCCAATATTCGCGAGCAGCAAATAATAGGATGAAAAGAATGAACACCGTTAATGCACGTTTTTTATATCCGATGATCTCGCCCTTTTCTACGATGTTTGTAAAGTAGGTAGGATTTTTTAAGCTATGCCAGAACTTATAATGGTAAAACATAAACAGCGTCCTTTCTTCCAAAATAGGATATCAAAGATGTAGTATACACCTTGCAAAGACATTATGACATATGAAAATAGCTGTTTTTTTCCAATAATTTCGTTGAAAAAACGTATTTCGTCATTACATGTCGATGGATGAAAAACATCCTACTATCAATTACATCTGGGCAGATTCGTGTCACATTATTTCGGACTTACTCGAAAGCACATTTTCAAAAATCTGTGATTTCTGCCAAAGGATTTAATATGATTCGGTAGGCGTTTGAAATCCGAAGAATCCATATAAATCTATTGTATAGTATAATTGAAATAACTTCCTGTTTTTCTAGCTAGTAATTTTGAAAAACTACTTTTGACGCTCGTTATTTTGTAAATATAATAGAATGGCTTGAAAACATGTAATTTACACCGATACTAAAGTAATGATTCATTAATTATGTCTTTGCGTAATTATGTCCAGATTTTTTCGATTTTGCTCGAAAAACCTCGGAGGCTTTTTAATCACATGAAGATTTAGGATAAATGAAAATGAACAGAATCATTTTCTTATACATAAAAAATGAAAGGGTGGTTCGATTGAATCGAAAATTGACAGCAGGTGTTATAACAAGTCTATTATTAGCACCTACAGCTATCGCAAATGCACAGGAAAATGATGCACAATCTCGTGCTACAGTTCAAACGGAGCAAGTTTCCTATGTCAATGCTGTAGCAGCTGCTACAACAAAGGAACAGCTCATTGCCCAATTCGGTAAATTATCAGAGAATTCGACTGCCAATGAGATGGTTATAGCAGATGGTGATATCAAAGTTGTACAAAATTCAAATGATCTTGGATTTGACAACAATGAAAAGGCGCTTATTCAAGCAAAATACGATTATGTAGTGGAGCAACGTCGTCTATTAAATGAGCTACAAGCAATTTGGAAGAAAATTAGTACTATCTCTTATACTAGTAAGACATTTATAGATGATGTGAAAGCTGTAGAAACAGAATATGACAATTTTTTAGGGAATGAAACGACAGACCATTCATATTTATTGGTACAAAAACAATTTGAGGAAGCTGTCGATGCAGCATTTGCTAATAGCGCTAGCAGTATTACTAATACCATTCGAGGAACAGTCTTACAATATGGTTATAAAGAGGCTGATCGCAATAACTATTTTAAGGGCAAAGGAGTAGATATTGCGAAATTAGGAAAATTGGTTGATGATGCAGCAGCAGTAAAAACTACTGCTACAGAACTAGATGCTTTAGTAGTTGTATTAAAGCAAAATCCAACAGATTATCCAGCTATTTCGTCAGCATTAGATAAAGTTACAGCAGCTTATAACTTACTAACGGCCGATCAAAAGAAAGTGGCTGAAGCTTATAATCCAAATAATGATGTGGTAACACCCTTTAAAAAATATAAGGATGCTTTAACTGGTCTATCAGCCATAGATAAAGTTTCATTAAGTATTACGCAATTAATGGCTAAAAAACCAACAGAATTTACTTCAGCGACAAGCTTTATTAGTGCAGTAACTGCTATTGAAAAATCCTACAATGCCTTAGATGAAGCATCACAAAAGTTAGTGGCAAACTATTCTACATTTGAACAATATAAAAAGGCTGCTGATATTTCCAAACGAATTTCAGCACTGCGTGTATCAAATGATCCTGCTTATCGCACAGAAGTAGATTCGATTAAAGGTAGTTATGATCAATTAACAATCGATAAAGAACTTGTAAAAAATACAGCTGATCTACAGGTAGCAATAGCAAATATTGCTTCTGCTGAAAAAATCGAAGGACTTATTGTGGCAATTGCAAATGCCTCAAATAAAGTGGAAGCTATCAAAGATGCTCGTACTGCCTATGATGTGCCGCAAGCAACAAATGGCACAGCTATTAACGCGACGAATGTCAAAAAAATTGTCAATAACCTTGCAGAGCTGACAAAGTGGGAGAAGGTTTATAATGCGTCTTTAAGTGTGGACAAATTAATTGATGCTATTGATCCTAAAGCTTCTACATTCGAGAGTAAAACATTTGCTGCTCAATCGGCTTTTGATAAATTAGCTGTGGAAGAACAGGCATTTGTGCAAAAGAGTGATCGCTTAAAGCTTTTAATCCAATATGCGACTTTATCGAAACAAGTGAATGCGCTTAAACCGACCATGCAAGATTACAAGAACCAAATTACGGAACTGCAATCTAAAGTGACGTCTTTAAATGCTGGTTATGGTGATGATGCGGCTCCATTGGCAGAAATGAAAAGTAAACTTGAAGAAAAACTATCCAATCTATTAAATGAAGATTTAGTAATAGCAGGTGTGATTGAGCAAATATCAAAACTAAGTCAATCAAATGATATGATTACAGATATTTTAGCAGCCCGTGCTGCCTATGATGGTCTCCCATCTTCAGCAAAAAGCCGTGTAACAAATATTAAGGTATTAACTGATTTAGAGAAATCCTATAAAACGGTTGTGAATGTCATTTCACAATTTGAAAAACTTGATCCATCCTCTAAGAGCTATATCTCAAAAGCTAAATCAGCTTATACAGCATATGCTAAGCTAGATGACAAGAATAAAACCTATGTCAAAAATTATAAGAATTTAAAAGAGCTTGTACCTGTAATAGAGGTAATTGTGCAAATTAATGCATTAAATCCTTCCAGAAAAACGTATAAAGATGATGTGAAGGCAGCAACAGATGCTTACACAGCATTAGCAGATAAAGACCAAGTTATTAATTATCCAGACCTTACAAAAGCACAGAACTATATCAATATGGCAAAGGCATTTGATGAACGTGTTCTTGCATTAGCCAATGAGAATCCAGATACATTTGTCCAAAAGGTAGCAGAGCTAACGACAGCCTATAAAGCATTAGATAAAAATGCGCAGAAGCTTGTGGAGCAGGCAAAAACTTTAAGTAATTATGAAAAGAGCAATAAAGCTGTTATCAAGGTTATTCAACTAATCAATGCGTTGGACCCATCGAGTAAGGATTATACGAAAAAGGTACTTGGCGCTCGAAAGGCTTATAATGCACTTGATGAAGTTTCAAAAAAACATGTGACGAACTATGCGAACCTCACGTCTGTCGAAGATGTGGCTTCATTAATTGGCCTAATCGCTACGTTAAAGCCAACAAGTAAAACATTCTACCAAGATATGAAAACAGCACGTGAGCTTTACGATGCGCTATCTGAGGAGAAGAAGCAAGCCATTATCAACTATGATGCACTGGTAGCCGCTGAAAATGAACAGGGGCTAGCTGAGGGTGTAATTGAGCTAATTAAATTAACAGAAGTGCAAGATGCAGACTATTTAACAAAGCTGATGAATGCACGTGTAGCCTATGATAAGCTGTCATCTAATCAAAAGAAATTAGTGTCGAATATTAAAGATTTAACAACACGTGAAAAAGAGGTTAAACCTATTTTAAGTGTGATGGTACAAATTAATGAACTAGATCCACAATCGAAAAGCTTTGTTAGTAATGTCAACTCTATACGTAAGGCATATGACAAACTAACAAAAGATCAAAAAAAATACATCAACAATATTGATGTACTATTAAAATATGAGCCTGTATCCGATGTAGTGGAATTGATTAGTAAACTAAAATCTTCAAGCAATACATTCCTTCAAGATACAGCAAGAGCCCGTTCACTTTATGATGCACTTCCTGCCGATTTGCAGCAATATGTGACAAATTACTACTTATTGCAAGCGGCTGAATCAAGTATCCTTGGGGCTGGCAATGTAATGCAGATGATTGATGCTTTACCATCTATTGATCCAAAGCAGTATGTCAAACGTATTCAAGAAATACGTGCTGCTTATAATGCTTTACCAAAGGATCAGCAACGAGCTGTGCAAAACTACAGAGTATTACAAGACCAAGAAAAGCTGATTAAGCCCGTTATGAGTATTGTGGAGGATATTGATCGACTTTTAACAGCAAAAGATATGAATAGTCAATATCAAAAGATTTTAAAAGCTTATGATAAGCTGAATGCTGACCAAAGACGATATGTGTATAACGACCAATTATTACTATCCTTAGACAACGTTATAAAAGTCTATAATAACATTGCAAAATTAAATCCTAAGGATAAGTTCTACTTTGGTATGGTTGAAGCCGTACGAAAAGAATACGATAGTTTGAATACGACAGATAAACAGCGTATCTCCAATTATTCGATTCTCTTAGAAGCGGAGAAAAGTATGGCCGATGTCAAGAAGGTCGTTGAAATAATTGCGGGACTTTCTCCAAGCTCACCAACGTATATTGAAGATGTGGCTAATGCCGTGGCTGCTTATCAGGCATTGGATTCTAAAGTACGCGGACAAGTCATCAATGAAGACTTACTTAAACAGGCTGAAAAAGATGTGGCTGCAGTTCTTAAGGTTGTTCAAGCGATTGGAAATATCGATCCAGATAGCTCATCCTTTGAGAAAAAAGTGCTATCAGCTCAAAAAGACTACAGCTCATTGTCGATAGAGCAACAGGGATTAGTATATAATTATCGTATTTTAGAAGAATATCTTAAAATGATTCAATAGTATGAGAAAAAAGGAGTTTTCCCAATGAATATTAAGGGAAAACTCCTTTTATAATGATCAATGATGAATCTATTGATGATTTTCCAAAAAAGTGAAACTATCTTATTTGAATTTCGTATCATATAGTAGGTATGGTGAATTTTCGTTTCCTGACCTCAGTGATGAAAAAGCGCCGTTTGCTACATATTTGACATATGGAGGAGGTAGCCCTGTTGAAGAAAATGCTGAGTATTGTTGTACTTTCAATAGCTGCAACCGTAGGAAGTTTAACTAGTTTAAATCAGGTAGAAGCGGCATCTGCCAAAGTTGTAGATGTTTCAAATTCATATTGGGCAAATGCTTCGATACAACATATGCTTTCAAAAAAATATATGACTACATATAGCGATTATACATTTAAGCCAGAGCAGGCTATTACAAGAGCGGAGGCGGCTGCAGCCATTGCTCGTTCTATTCAGACCAATGTAGACATAGCGAATATGACAAATTTTAAGGATGTCCCTGCTAGTCATCCCTATTACAAAGAAATTTGCCAGCTTGTTAAATTGGGGATTATCCAAAAAGGAGAAGCCTTTTATCCTGAGGAGCCTTTAAAGCGAATGCAAGTGGCAAAAATGCTAGCATTAGCATATCAGTTTAAGGTTGATAACAAAAATAGTACCCAATTTGCGGATATTCCTGGCTCTCATTGGGCAAAAAATTATATTGAGTCGCTTGCTGATATAGGCATTATCAGTGGGGTTGAAGCTAAACGTTTTGCACCTGATCAATTAGTGACACGCGCCCAATTTGCTGTGTTCGTTGAACGAAGTATTTATTTTCAGCAGAAAATAAACAAATTGGAAGTGGCCTATGATTATTTGGCAAAGGATTATATCCCAACTGTCAACCTTTCTACAGAGTGGTCTAAAAAGGTGATTGAATTAATTAATGTTGAAAGACAAAAGAAAAAACTAGAACCTGTTGTGTATGATCCAAAATTGACACAAATCGCAATTATTAAAGCGCAGGATATGGTGAACCGCCATTATTTTGAACACGTTTCTCCATATTATGGTGCCCCATGGGATTTAGCGACTTTATTTGATTATGATTACACGAGCTTTGGAGAAAATATCGCGAGAAATATCCAAACGCCAGAGGTTGCGGTAAAGGCATGGATGGCTTCACCGAGTCATCGTGATAACATTTTGAAAGAAAATTATACGAATACAGGTGTTGCAATAGCGCAGGATAGCAAAGAAAATTACTATTGGGTCCAATTGTTTTCTAGTCAATAAGTTGTTATGTAACAAAGGAGCACTAATGTTACAGTAATGTTACGAAGGCTTCGAAATTTAATAAAAAAATACCTCTTTTAACGCTGGAAATACGACCAAACGTTGGTATTACAGCGTTTTTTTGCTGTCTAAAACCGTTACACAAATGAAAAATAACAAGACCTTCTTTTGTGATAGTCTATTTATAGGCAAAAAAGTATTGAGAGGGGTATAACAAAAGTATGAATAAGAAATGGTTATTACCGATTTTTGCATCTTTCATGTTATTTTCAACAACTCATATAAATACTGCTGAAGCAGCGACAAAAGAAAATGTCACTGAAACAGCTTCTAAATATTTAGGTACTCCATATAAATACGGCGGTACAACAACAAGTGGTTTTGATTGCTCGGGCTTTACATCTAAAGTATTTTCAGACTTAGGTATTCAATTAAACCGTACATCGGGCTCTCAATACCAACAAGGTGATGCAGTAGCAAAGAGCGATTTACAAGTTGGTGACTTAGTATTTTTCAATACAAGTGGTAGTGGTATTTCACATGTGGGTATATACATAGGTGATGGAAAAATGATCCACTCTCAAACTGGTCAAGGTGTTAGCTACTCAAGTGTTAACGACCCATATTATTGGGGTTCTCGTTATGTAGGGGCTAAACGTGTGGCAACATTTGATTCGCAACAGCAAGCTGAAGTAAAAAAAGCTGCAATTGACTTTTCAGTATATGCTTCTCGTGGAGAAGTTGCTGTACAAATTGCAAAAGCTTTAAACTTAGATACTTCTAATACAACTACTAATTTCGTAGATGTAAAACCAACAAATGCAAATGCAGGTGCTATTGCGGCTGTTGAAAGATTAGGTATCTTTGAAGGGGATGAAAATGGTAAGTTCAACCCATCTTCACCAATTACACGTGCACAAATCGCAAAAGTTTTAGTACTAGCTTTCAGTCTTGAAAACCAAGGGGAAACAGTAGCATTTAGTGATGTCTCACAAAATAGCTGGGCTAGTGATTATGTTTCTATCCTGGCGTCTAATGGTGTTACAAATGGCGATGGAGATGGAAGCTTCGGCTCTGATGATTTACTAAAAATCAATCAACTTAAAGTTTTTATTGAAAGAATTCAACAATAAATAAATTCATGAATTTTACATGTTAATTTTGTCATAGATTGCAAGAATTGATCTTTTGAATAGCTTATAATGGAAGAAGGGTTTGCATTTGCAGACTCTTCTATTTTTATGATAACTACGTAGGAGAGGAAGTGATATGGAAAATATATTTTAACAGTTCTATTGTATGATGCATTATTTAGCTAATTTTGTTAAAATGGACACGTTAAGAGAACAAGAAGGGAGGAAATAAGACATTGAACATCAAAAAAATTAGTCTTATCTTGTGCGTCTTATTCATTTCGGCTTCTATGTTTACGATACATAGTGCAAGTGTCAGTGCAGCTACCAACTCAAATATAACATTTGAAGATGTCACTAAAAATCACCCAGCCTATGAAGAAATCAATTATTTAGTAAGTTTGGGTGTAATCCAAGGCTATTTTGTGAATGGTAAAAGAGTTTTTGGCCCAAATAACAATGTAACAAGAGGACAAGCAGCCAAAATGGTTGTCGTTGCCTCTGGAAACAAACCATTAATCGTAAATAAATCAAGCTTTTCAGATGTTACAGTAGGCACTGAAATGTCAGGTTATATAGAACGTGCTGTACAATTAGGTTTCTTCGACAAAAATATAAAAGGTGAATTTCTACCAAACAAAGCCCTAACTCGTGGAGAAATGAGCTATGTCTTAACAAAAGCATTTAATTTAGATACAAGTGAGTATGAGGGAATTGACTCTCCATTTACGGATGTAGGGATTACACACGAATATGTAAAGTACATCAATACGATCTATTATAATGGGATTACAAACGGAACAGGTAAAACATATTTACCAAACAGCACGGTGACACGTTCTCAATTTTCATTATTTGTGGCACGTGCAAAAAGTGAGAAATATCGTTTAGAATTGCCTGTAAAAGGTGTAACTGTACCAGATACATCTCAAGTTATTGGCTTAGTAAAGGTTACTACAGATGGTTTAAACATTCGTAAATCAACGGATAGTAGTTCAACTACGAACATTGTAGGTAAAGTCAATACAGGTGGTAAATTATCAGTATATGCAGTTGAAGGCAATTGGTTAAAAGTATCTTATAAAGGTGCTTATGCTTATATTTTCAAACAGTACGCTGAGTTTTTAGATGCAGATGGTAATGTGCTAGGAGCAGTCGAAAAAGAAGTAACGACAAAAAATGCGGTTAACTTATATGTGAAGCCAACTTCTTCTGCAAAAGTAATTTCAACGATTAAAACAAATGTAAAATTACCAGTGTATAAAACAGTAGGTGGCTACTATTTAACACAAGTGGATGGTTTACCTGGTTATGTTGTAGCCAATAGTACAACAGATGCGGTTGAAGAAGAAAAACCTAATCCAGATCCAGGTACACCACCAGTTATTTCTGGAGATGTACTGGGAAGAGTAACGGTTGCTAACCTAAATGTACGTAGTCAAAGTAATTCAACGTCAGCAGTACTTTTCAAGCTGAATAAAGGAGAGTATGTCCAAGTTAATAGCATTAGTGGTTACTGGGCAGAAATTACTTACAATGGACAAACAGGTTATGTTCATAAATCTTACTTAAAGCTATTAAATCAGTCAGCTAAACCTCTACAAAATCGCGTTATCATCCTAGACCCAGGTCACGGTGGTAAAGATCCAGGGACAGTAAAAGGCTCTGTTTCTGAAAAGAGCATTACATTAAAGGTCAGCACGCAAGTAAAGCAATTACTAGAGAGTGCTGGTGCCAAAGTGTATATGACACGTACTGGTGATACGTATCCATCATTACAAGATCGAGTAGATTTCACCCAAGCAAACTATGGTGAGATTTTTGTTAGTGTCCATGTCAATTCTGCTGCCAATTCGTCAGCACAAGGTACTGAAACATATTATGCTATATCTACAGGAGATATGTATCAGGAAGACATAGATTTAGCTACATTTGTAAATAACCAAATTGTTAACAATTTAAATATGAAAAACCGTGGTGTTAAACAAGAACAGTACTACGTAATTCGTAATATGGTCATTCCGTCTATTCTAGTGGAGCTTGGTTTCTTAACAAACACTGAGGACCATAATAAAATGACCAATGATCAATACGTGAATCTATTTGCAGAATCTATTTATAATGGTATTTTGCAATACTATAAAAAACAATAAGAGTTGAAGAGACGATTCCAAAGTTTTACGAGCTTTGGGATCGTTTTTTCTCTTTACTAATAACTACCCAGTTTCCCAAACAATAAACAACTAAAGCTACCTTCCATTGTTGGAGAGGTAGCTTTTTGGGTTTTATTTTACTGTATTAATGAATTTAATATAATCCTTACTAATATAAGCTGGTTCTGAGTGTAATTTATCTGAAATCACTTGATACCAACCATTTGTTCCAGTATCTGTGACAATGACAGGCATATTACTTTTATTAAAGGTGAATAGTGGACTTTGCTGTGTTGATGCATCAGCACGAACATTTAGACCAGCGGTTGTTGTTAGTGCAATTTTATACGGGCTATTAGCATCTTTATAGCCCAATACTTTTTCTGCACGATAATAGTGTCCAGCAATTTTGGCTCCCCAGAAAGGGTCAGAGGCGTATTTTACGTTAAATCCAATCGCTTTAGAGCCAACGACTGAACCATTTGTATAACGTCCGCCAGGCGTAATGTAATTGGGCTGTAGAAACTTTTCGACAAGCTCATTAATGTTTGCGCCAACACTATCAAATTTTTTGTTTAGAGGATTTGTATCATATACATATAAACCAAATAGGTTATTCAAATTTTGAGCATGATCGCTCATTCCGTAGGCACTCTCATGCTGTGCAAGTGCTAAAATAAGCATGGCGTTAATATGAGCATTCGCTTCTATATCTTTTAACACGGAACCTAAACCAATCAGTTTACTTTTCGTTGTAGCATTTTTATAAATAGAAGCACCTGAGCTTTCAACCTCAGCTAGCTTTTGCATAATATATTGATCAATTTCTTCAGCTGTATATTGTGTCGTAGCTCGAGCAGGTAAGAATTGATAGTAATTATAGCCTTCACCTTTTGAAGAGCCGTTCACATTCGTAAAATTAATACCATCCCAGCTAAAGTATTTCTCACCTTGCTTCATAAAGCTAGGGGCCTTGCCGTAGACGTAACTCGATGAGTACTTATTGGATTTATAATCGTATAAGGTATGTTTAATTTCACCATTTTCATTTGTATAATAAGCGCGTCCCTTTACTAAAGCAGAAGGGATTAAGGTAACGTCTGCTTGTTTTAAAGAGCCAACATGTCCAGCTAGACGTACTCTAACGTGAGTCGCATCACTACCTAGATACTCCATTTCTGTATTAGCAGCAATTGCAATTTGATCCTTAATCGTCTCGGAATTTAATGCGACATAATTATTTGTGACAATCATACCCGAAGACATTTTTATAATCTTATTATTTTGAGTAACCACTAAAGAACCGTTTGTCACTGCTTTTTCAGCAGCTTCAAAGCTAGTATAGGATTGCTTGTCTACTAAATTACCATTTGTGATTTCTTTGACAATAAATGCAGCATTCTCATTATTATTGTTACCTGAATTATTGTCGTTACCAGAGTTGCCGTTATTATTAGAATTACCAGTATTACCGTTGCTATCAGTATTCCCATCATTATTTTCAACAGTATCAGCAAGGAGAATTAAGCGAAGTATAAAAGTTGAAGCTTCAGCAATGGTAGCATTGTCTCTAGGTAAGAACATGCCGTTAGAGCTTCCTTTAATAAGTCCCAATTGAGCTCCTATGGCAATGTCCTGACGGAAATCTTTGAAAATAGTAGCATTGTCTTTAAATGTAATAGAGGAAGTCCCTTTTGGGATTTTTAAATAATCAACCGCTCTGATTAACATAACGCCCATATGCTCTCTTGAGATACGTTCATCAGGCTTAAATGTGCCGTCTGTGTAGCCGGTAATTATTCCAGCAGTAGCAGCAAGCTTGATTTCATTGGCCAATAAATATGTGTCAGAGACATCTGTAAACGTTATAGTATCTTTTGTCTGTAAGTTTAAAGCTTTTGCTATGTATGTGGCGAATTCACCGCGTGTAACAGTATCATTCGGACGATAGCTGCCATTTGCATCTTTCAGCAAGGCTCCTTTGGAAATCAAATAACGCAGACCACTTTCATGCATATGTCCTGATAGCTCATCAGCATAGGCCTTTTGGGGTTGCGAAATGAGTACGCTAACAAGCATCATGAGTAACATTAAAATTGATAGTTTTTTCATAGTTTTACCCTCCTAAACTGTTATCATTTTAACAAAGTTACAGAATCAAGTTAAGGGTCAAATGTTAGAAATATCATAAAATATACCAGATTGTTATAGGAGAAAAGTATCCTTTTGGTTTATATAGAGAACGTAATAGTGGAATCTGAGAGGGAAGTGAATCAAAATTCACATGAGTTTCTTCTATTATATATAGGTTTGAGTGAAACAATAAAAAAAGCCGTACATATTAAACTATGTACGGCTTTTATGCTGGAAAATATTATAGCATTTCAGAAGTTGTTTTTGCTTGCATGTGAAGTTGTAGGTAGTCTGGGCCACCAGCTTTTGAGTCTGTACCTGA
>NZ_JBNFXM010000032.1:0-26394 GCF_049943995.1 Lysinibacillus sp. VIII_CA | reverse complement strand
CCGGTGCAATACCGAACTCATTTTATCCAAGCTGCCTAAATCAAAATAACCGTGTCTAACTTTTAGGGGTCACTTCAAAATGAGGAGCGTTTTTTTATGGTGGGATCGTTTGGAATGCCGTCTGTAACTTGTGTAGACGAATGCAGAAGCAATCAGTGCTGCCTATGCAAAATTCTCTAAACGCTCTGAAGCAATGATTCATTCATACAAAAAGCATTGACGCCAAGCGAAGACTCCTGTAAAATATGTCAAAATCATAGAAAAATTCGATGAAAAAGAGAGTAATTGATGGGACAACTGGAAAGCGAGTTAGGGATGGTGTGAGCCTAATACAGAAACCATGAATGAAGCGCACTTTGGAGAAGGTTCTCGAACTAAGAGTAGAGAATAGCGGGGCGTCACCTCGTTAACAATGGAAAGTGGTCATTATGAATGGCAACTAGAGTGGTACCACGGGATTACTATGCTCTCGTCTCTAATTATAGAGGCGAGGGCTTTTTTTATTGAAAAAAGAGGAGGATATACATGAATCAACAAATTGCAAAAAGTATTGCTGAAATTTTAAATCATCAGCTAACAGCTCAAGACGTGGAACAATTACTAGAAAAACCAAAAAGTTTAGAAAGGGGCGATATGGCATTTCCCTGCTTCACCTTGGCTAAAATATGGAAGAAGCCCCCTCAACAAATTGCAATAGACATCGCAAGCCAATTACAAAATGAGATAATCCATCAGGTGCAATCTGTCGGTGGCTATGTCAATATTTTTCTTCATCAAGTAAAAGTGACACAACAAGTGTTGGGTCTTATCATGCAGGAACAACAAAACTATGGTACGAATCAAGCAGAAAGGGGATGTGTCGTCCTTGACTTTTCTTCGCCCAATATTGCTAAACCGTTCTCTATGGGACATTTACGTTCAACCGTCATTGGTAATGCCTTAGCCAATATTGCAGTGAAAAATGGTTATCAGGCTATTCGTATTAACCATCTAGGGGACTGGGGCACCCAATTTGGCAAGCTAATCGTTGCGTATCAAAATTGGGGTGATAAGGAAGCCATTACAGCATCCCCTATAGAGGAATTATTAAAGATTTATGTTAAATTTCATACTATGGCTGAACAAGATCCTATACTAAATGAAATGGCACGTGCTGCCTTTAAAGCATTAGAAGATGGTGATTCAGAGGCTTTAGCGTTGTGGCAATGGTTCCGTGATGTATCATTAGATGAATTTCAGACTATTTATCAGCTGCTAGGCATCAAATTTGATGAATTTACTGGAGAAGCCTTTTACAATGATAAGATGACAAAGGTTGTAACAGAGCTACAAAACAAAGGGTTACTTATGGAATCGGAAGGTGCATTTGTAGTGGAGATGGAGGAAATGCCTCCATGTTTAATAACAAAAACAGATGGAGCTACACTTTATGCAACACGAGATTTGGCTGCTGCCTTTTACCGACAGCAACAGTATCAACCCAACAAAATTTTCTATGTAGTGGGTAATGAACAAACTCTTCATTTTAAACAATTATTTCAGGTGATTGAAAAAATGGGATATGGCTGGGCAAAAGATTTGCAGCATGTACCATTTGGGATGATGCTTAAAGATGGTAAGAAAATGTCGACACGTAAAGGCAAGGTGGTATTATTAGCTGATGTTTTAGCCGAGGCGATTGCGACAGCTAAGCGTAATATAGAAGACAAAAACCCTCATTTACAGCAGAAAGAGCGAGTGGCTCAGCAAGTAGGAGTTGGAGCGGTAATCTTTAATGACCTAAAATATCATCGTCTAAACGATATAGAATTCTCCATCGAGCAAATGATGAATTTTGAAGGAGAAACGGGGCCATACGTACAGTATTCCTATGCACGTATTTGCTCCATCTTGGCAAAGGGAAATGTGCCTTCTCAATTGAAGTCATATGCTCCACTAGGACAACAGGCTTGGTCAATCATTTTATTATTGGAACAATTTCCGCAAGTGGTGGACGCCTCATTTAACCAGGCTGACCCATCGCTCATCGCGAAATATGCTTTACAGCTAGCGCGCTTATTCAATAAATATTATGCACACCAAAAAATATTAGCCGATGATGCCCAGCAAGCTTCACGTCTTGCGCTCTGTCATTGTGTAGCGATCGTCTTAAAAGAGTCACTAGCTTTACTGGGTATTGAGTCGCCAGAAAATATGTAGGGAACGGACCACTTACCCAATCATTGACCATTTATAGAATACATGGTAAAAGAATAAAAGAAAACTCTTCTATTGATTGGCAGCAGAGAGGATTAATCAAATGAATAAAAAACAATGGACCGTTTCACTTATCTTAGTGGTAATGAGTATATTTTTAGTCGCACTAAATATGAGACCGGCTGTAACAGCGATTGGACCACTCTTTAATGTCCTTATGATAAATTTACACGTATCCAATACAAGTATGAGCTTTCTGACATCTATTCCTGTTTTTTGCATGGGTTTATTTGCTCCTTTTGCTGTACCATTTCAGCGCAAGCTTGGCACAAAATTAGCAATCGTGCTATTAATGGCTATTCTTGTCTTCGCAAATGGGCTGCGCTTATTCCAAGAAAGCTATCTTTTATTAGTGGTTACAAGTTTTGCAGCTGGCTTGGCCATTGCGATGATTGGCCCTATATTAAATGCGTATAGTAAGAAAAAATTCCCTCAACGCTTTACGATTGTTATTGGAATTTACTCATTTGGTATAGGCGTTGGTGCGACATTAAGTGCAGCTTTGACTGTGAACTTTTATCACTATTTTGATAATCAATGGACAATAGCACTAGGGATTTGGGCCATACTTGCTATGGTCTCACTAATTATATGGAGCTGGGTAATCCCAAAAGAACAAGGGGCAGATGTTCAAAATTCGGCCAACAACGAGCCGGTACGTAATCCTTGGGTAACAGGTCGTGCTTGGCTGATCGTATTGTATTTTGGCTTACAAACCTCATTGTTTTTCTCAATGATGTCGTGGCTTACACCTCTTTTACAGGACAAAGGCTTGACGCTTGAGGTAGCGAGTATAATGCTGACATTTATGTCGATTATACAAATGATGGGTAATATTGCTGTGCCCATGCTTATGGAGAAATGGACAAATCGATTAGCATGGGTATTGGCGTTAGGCTGTTTTGGGCTGATAGGTTTTACATTATTATGGCTTATGTCAGGGATCTATTTGTGGTTGGCCGTATTTATTATCGGCATTGTTTTAAGTGGGCTATTTCCGATTGGTTTATTGTTACCGCTTGATGAGGCTAGAAATGATCAAGAAGCCAACAGCTGGTCATCCATGGTATTTTCAGGTGGCTTTATGTTAAGTGCCATCATCCCAGTTTTGATTGGCGTTTGCTATGACATGACAGGCAACCATACATGGACGTACGCCATCTTTCTAGCATTGATGCTTGGAATAATTGCCACGACAGGGCTACTACGAAAAAATTAATTCGAGAAGACATGCCATTCAAAATGCATGTCTTTTTTTCTGTCAAAAATATTTTGAAGGCCTAAAATCCATCCATTTTCATAGCAAATCGGAGAATCCATTAATTTTAATAGGTAGAATGAAATAGAACTGAAGGGAATAATGTATTTTACTACTATTTTAATTACAATAATTATATTATGTAAACTTGAAACATCCTAAGTCCTTGATTATGATAGACAAGAGAGATAGTTGAAAAGAAAGTTTTGGTGAAGGTATGTATAAAAAGATGCTCGTATTAGGAGCGGCGGCCATGCTGTTGACAGGTTGTGACAGTCAAATTGGTGCAGGTTGGTTTCAAGCAGAAAAAGCAGAGGTGCCAACAAAAACAGTGGCCAAGCAAGAAGAAAAGATAGTGCCTGAGGTTGAGGTGATAGGTGAGCATGGAGTTGGTGCAGGCATTATTATTCAGCAAAAGGAGGATGAGCTTTATATTTTAACTAATGGCGCACTGGTAGCCTCAAAGCCAACCGCCCTTGTGAAATTTGGTCAGGATAAGCTAGTGGCAGCGAATGTTCATTTCATGTCAACGGCACATAATGTTGCACTTTTGCAAGTGACCTATAAAGCGAATGTGCAAGTTCCAAAAATGTATGAAGGGGAGCTCAATCAGCTGTCAGTTTACGTGAATGGCTTACCTTATACGATTCAAAAATATCAAGATAAAATAGCTGCCTATTATATTGATACACAAGAAAAGCTACCATTAGGGAGCCCGGTGATGGAGGCGGAAAACGGAGCAATTGTGGGGCTTTATTTTAACCGCCAGCAGCAAGGAGAAGCACAACCATACATATTGCCGATAAAGGAAATTCAACCATTTATGCAAAAATGGTTAAAGGATGGCATGAAGGCGAGTGTACGCCTATCCCAATCAAAAAATTTATATCCTTATATAGAGCAGGGGGATCAAGAAACCGTTCAGCAAGCCCTCGAGCAATACGGTGAAAATATTTTTGCGTATAATAAAGATGAAATCATTCTTTTTTTAGATACATTCCATAAGCATTTAAAAGGAGCTGTAACTATTCAAGATGCAAGTGTCATGGAGCCGATAGTAGGGTCAGAAGAATTGGAAGACACTCTGGGCGGCATGGTTGCTTACTATGCCTCTAAGCAAGCGAAGATTCATTTCTCGAACACAGACATTCAAGATATTCGTATAGTGAATCAGCATCTTCAGGTACGAGCTAAAACGGAGTATGTATTGACCAATGCAGCAGGGCAGGAAGCTCTTGCCCATTCCATTATGCTTTACGAAATTATGAAAAATGAACAGGGCGAATACAAGTTACTTCGTCTTACTACTGAGGAGTGAACTTTGCATGGAGCAAGCAAGACAAATGCTACAGCATCATTTTGGCTATGAAGCCTTCAGGCAAGGACAAGCCCAAATTATTGAACAAACATTACATGGACAATCAAGCCTGTGTGTGATGCCAACAGGTGGTGGGAAATCCATTTGCTATCAGATTCCTGCGTTAATACTTGAGGGGCTGACAATTGTCATATCGCCCCTTATTTCTTTAATGCAAGATCAGGTGGAAGCTTTACGAGCAGCTAATATTCCTGCTGCCTATATAAATAGTACATTAACAGCACAAGAAGTGAATGAAACGATGCAGCTAGCTAGTGCTGGTTATTTAAAACTACTTTATATCGCACCTGAACGACTGGAAAGTGCTTCCTTCCTTCAAGCATTGTCCTATTTATCTGTCCCATTAATTGCGGTAGACGAAGCTCACTGTATTTCACAATGGGGTCATGATTTTAGACCAAGTTATCGCTCCATTCAAAAGCTTTTTACACTGTGGCCGCAGAAGCCAGCTGTATTAGCTCTTACCGCCACTGCGACACCTGCTGTTTGTGAGGATATTCGGCATTTATTAAACATTGACGAAAATGCAACAGTGATGACAGGCTTTACGCGTGATAACTTGGCACTTTCGGTGCTAATTGGAGAAAATAAAGAACGTTATATTAAAAATTACTTACAGAAAAATAAACAGGAAGTCGGTATTATCTACGCCGCCACACGAAAGGCGGTAGACGCGATTTATGACATGCTTAGTCGTACTGGAGAAGCAGTAGCCAAATATCATGCGGGGCTATCAGAGGAACTACGTATGGCAGAGCAGGAGCGATTTTTAAAAGATGAGGCGCGTATTATGGTGGCTACCAACGCCTTTGGCATGGGAATCGATAAAAGCAATGTGCGCTTTGTCCTGCACTATCAAATGCCTCGGAATATGGAGAGCTATTACCAAGAAGCAGGGAGAGCTGGTCGAGATGGTCTTCCAAGTGCTTGTATATTATTGTATGCCTCCGGTGATGTTCAAACTCAGCGTTTTCTTATTGAGCAATCGCAAGACGAGGCACGAATACCACAGGAATTAGCGAAGCTCCAAACAATGGTCGACTATTGCCATACAGAGGGCTGTCTTCAAAATGCTATTTTAGCGTATTTTGGTGAAGTACAAGAGGAGCCTTGTGGTCGCTGTAGTAATTGTAATGATGGTCGTACCGTGATGAATGTGACAGAGGATGCACAAAAGGTACTGGCTTGTGTTGTACGGATGGGCCAAAAATTCGGCAAGACGATGGTAGCACAAGTACTCATCGGCTCCAAAAATCAAAAAATGACGGAATTTGGGTTTGCTCGTTTATCCACCTATGGTATTTTGAAGGGACATTATTCGTCTAAAGATGTCTCGAACTTTATTGAGTTTCTAATTGCAGAGGGTTTATTGGCTGTTAAACACGGCACATATCCAACTATTTATGTGTCAGCCGAGGGCAAAGAAGTACTACTTGGCCAACGACAGGTCATGCGGAAAGAAGCTGTAACGGTTAAAAAACTGGTAGATAATGATCCATTATTTGAACATTTACGTGTGTTGCGAAAAGAAATTGCAGATGAAGAGAAAGTACCGCCATTTGTAGTATTCTCGGATAAAACATTGCGTGAATTATGTGACAAGAAGCCAGCAGAATTGGACGATTTACGCCACATAAGCGGCATTGGTGAAGTGAAATTTGATAAATACGGCAAACGTTTCTTTGAGGCGTTACAATCGTTTTTAGAAACACCCATCTAGGACAATTTTCGATCAAGCACGTGCTTTTACAAAAAAGAGAGGTGTCTCAATGAAATGGTTGAGGCACCTCTAATTGTTTATTGATCCCAATGCTTAGTTATAAATTCATCACGGCCGGAAATAGCACGGTCTTGCTGATAGTGATTAGCTTCTTTTTTATAGTAATCTTGGTGATAGTCTTCCGCAGGATAGAAGCGTTCAGCATCCCGAATTTTGGTTACAATAGGTTTATCGAAGCGTCCACTAGTGGCAAGCTTTTCTTTCGAGGCCTCGGCGATTTTCTTTTGTTCATCCGTGTAAGTAAAGATGGCTGTTGAATAGGACTCTCCACGATCATGAAACTGTCCGAAAGCATCAGTGGGATCAATTTGCATCCAATAAATGTCTAACAGTTGTTCATAGCTAAAAATGGCTGGATCGAATTCAATTTCGACGACCTCTAGATGGCCAGAAGTCCCTTTCTTAACATCCTCGTATGTTGGGTTTTCTAAATGACCGCCCATATAACCAGATGTTACTTTATGTATACCATCCCACTCGACGAATGGCTTAACCATGCACCAAAAACAACCGCCAGCAAAAGTAGCTTTTTCTATCATGTACATCATCCTTTCTTTTGTGAAAATATTATAGCATTGTTTGGCGAAAAAACTGAGCATTTGGGTGTAAAATAACAATAAGATAGTTGAAGTTGGGACTTCCTCTATCAACAAATGAAACTTTCCGGCTAATCAATCGTTACATTAACTATAAAAAAATAGAGGAGTTAGTCATTATGGAAGAGCAAGATTATACAAGACGCTCACAACGTCCTAAAAACCGAAAGCTTCGTAAAGGGAGAGCAATTTTCACATTATTATTACTGTGTATCATAGTAGTGGCAGGCTACTCGATTATGCAGTACCGCAGTGGACTAAAGCTTGCCAATCAAACACAAGTCGAGCAGGAGGATTTCTCTGGCGATACGTTAAAAGGCGATATTGAAAATTACTTAATTCTCGGTGTCGATACACGTGGCGAGGAAAAATCTCGAACAGATACGATGATGGTATTATCTTGGAATAAATCAAACAACGATATTAAACTGGTATCCTTTATGCGGGATATTTATGCGGATATCCCTGGCTATCAATCCTATAAGCTTAATACAGCGTACTACTTAGATGGGGTACAGCTACTTAAGGATACACTAACAAATATGTTCGGCTTACCGATTCACCATTATGCCCTTATTGATTTTAAAAACTTTGAATCGTTGGTGGATATTTTAGCACCTAATGGTGTTGAGATGGATGTTGAGAAGGATATGTCCGAAAATATTGGGGTAGAGTTGAAGCAAGGTGTACATCATTTAAATGGACAGGAGTTACTAGGCTATGCACGCTTCCGTCATGATGCAGAAGGTGATTTCGGTCGTGTTGCTCGTCAGCAAAAGGTCATAGAGGCTTTAAAAAATGAGCTTTTGACACCTGCGAATGTATTGCATTTACCAAAATTCGTAGGGGCAGCACAAGGCTATATTACAACCGATTATTCTTCTGCTGAAGAAATGCAACAAGTGCTAAAATTACTATCAAAGGGCAAGGTGAACATTGAAAAAGCAACGATTCCAATCGAAGGAAGCTACCAATTCCAAAACTTTAGCCATGCCGGCGATTCGATCGTGATTGATGTGGAACAAAACAAAGCCTTTTTAAGCGATTTTTTAGGCATTTCACTGGAGTGATGTTTAGCAAAATCCAGCATTATCCTGTAATATAAAGGTAGAGTTTTTTGATTGGGGTGGATATATGGAAAAAGAAAGACCAAAAGAACGTTCAAACCTGTTAGCAACCAAGTTTATTCGTTTCTTAGGTGGTAGAAACCTATTATTTACGCTGGTTATTTTATTATTAGTTGCATGTGTTATTTTTATGTTTAATCAAGTTTCCTTTATCTTTACCCCGCTTCAAGTGTTATTTGAAGTCGTCATTTTACCAGGGGTATTAGCTGTCATTGGGTACTATTTATTACGTCCATTATTGGCGATATTGGTTAGATGGCGTATTCCAAGAATTTGGGGTATTTTAATACTCTACATCGCGGTAGTTGGGGTCATAACACTGCTCGTTGTGTTGGTTTATCCGTTTTTACGTGACCAATTTACGAACTTAGTGCAGGAATTCCCAGAGTATTTTATGAAGTTTACGGAAAAATTTGTTGCATTCTTTAATCATTCACGTTTTAACGATTATTTAGATAAAATTAACTTTGACTACAATGAAGTGGTTAAAAACTTTACTACTGATATGGTAAAAACTGTGAAAGATACGGCTACAAATATAGCACAGGGTGTAGCATCCGGTATTACGGGCTTCCTATCAACGTTAACAGGCATCGTCCTATCGCTTGTAACCGTACCATTTATCTTGTTTTATTTACTAAAAGAAGGCGAAAAATTACCGAAATTTATGCTGAAAGTATGCCCACCGCGTATGCGTAAAGAAGTGACTGAAATTTTCCATGATATGGACAAGCAAATAAGTTCTTACATACAAGGGCAAATTTTAGTATCTATGTGTATTGGTGCAATGGTCACAATTGGCTTCTTAATAATTGGTATGAAATATGCTTTATTGCTCGGCTTCCTTGCGATGATTACAAGTGTAGTGCCTTATTTAGGTCCTGTTATTGCCATCACACCAGCCGTTATTATCGCTCTTGTCACATCACCATTGATGTTGATTAAGCTAGCGATTGTATGGACGATTGTTCAGTTAATTGAGGGAAAATTTATTTCTCCACAAATTATGGGGAAATCGCTCAGTATTCACCCAATTACAATTATCTTTGTATTATTAACGGCAGGCTCGCTATTTGGTGTCCCTGGGGTCATTTTGGGGATTCCAGGTTATGCAATCTTTAAAGTGCTTGTGACTCATCTATTCAAGCTATTTAAACAGCGCTATAACCGTTATGAGGATGATGTTCACCAAAAATATGATGTATAAGAGGATACAGCTACTTCGCTTGACAGTAGCTGTGTTTTTAATAGGAAAAAAAGAACGGGGGAAAATAGCATGACCTACATACCTATTAATTTTCAAGAAAAATTTGCAAAATTCCAAGAGCACTGGTCTCCAAAGGTAATTGCTGAGATGAATGAATATCAATTCAAACTGGTTAAAGTAATCGGAGATTTTGTATGGCATAAACATGATGATACAGATGAAGTGTTTATGGTGATTGAAGGGGAGCTTGTCATTGAATTTCGTGATGGAGAAGTAAGATTAAAGGAGGGTGAAATGTTTGTCGTACCACGCCAAGTTGAACATAAACCTTACGCTGCAGCCGAGTGTAAAATTTTGCTCGTAGAGCCTGCTGGGGTAGTAAATACGGGTGAGGAAAAAACTGCGCTTACTGCTGAAAATGATGTTTGGATTTAATGAATAAAACCCTTCTAGCATGTTGTTAGAAGGGTTTTCTATGTTAGTTTTCTTGTAGTAATTGTACTTGCGCTAAACGATCGACAGCTTCCTGAAGGATTTTCGCTGGTTGCACAAGTGCTAAGCGCAGATAACCTTGTCCTGCCGTTCCAAATACAGTACCTGGAACCGTAACAATGCCAACCTGCTCAATCAATTTAAAAGCGAGTTCGGTGCAATCCATATCATATGGATACTTTGCCCAAACAAACATCCCACCGTTAGAAGGTGCTGCGTCCCAACCTAGTGCCTGTAAGCCATTCATCAATGTTTGATGACGCTCAGAAAAGGTTGCACGTAGGCTTGCTGTAATTTCTTCAGCGTGATCGAGGGCAACGACAGCTGCATCTTGAATAGGCTCAAAAATACCGAAATCTAAATTCGATTTTAATTGCTTTAAAATCGCAATCATTTCAGCATTTCCTGCGATATAGGCAATCCGTGTTCCTGCCAAACTAAAGCTTTTGGAAAGGGAGTTAATTTCCATCCCTACTTCTTTTGCACCTGGTGTAGCAAGGAAGCTAATCGGTCCATCGCCCGTAAAATAAAACTCAGAATAGGCTGCATCATGCAGAACGATGATGTTATATTTTTTAGAAAAGGCAATCACTTTTTCAAAATATGCTAAGGATGGCATCGCTGGTACTGGATTTCCTGGTAAGTTTAAAATTAATAGCTTTGCTTTATGCGCAATATCTTCTGGTACAGCGTCTAAGTCTGGAAGGTAGTTGTTGTCAGCTGTTTGAGGCATGTAATAGGGTGTTGCACCAGCTAAGTGAATGCCTGCGTCATACGCAACGTATGCTGGGTTTGTCGATAGCACGATGTCTCCAGGATCACAAAAGGCCATTGGAAGATGCACTAAGCCTTCTTGAGAGCCAATTGTTTGAATGATTTCAGTAGTAGGATCTAAATCAACGCTGCTACGGCGCTTATAGTAGCGGCTGACAGCCTCATAAAAACGCTGTGTGCCTGTAAGTGTATAGCCATACGATTCAGCTAAACCTGCTCGATAAGATAGATGTTCGCGAATTTTGGCATGTGGAGGAAGATCGGGGCTTCCTAAGCTTAAGTCAATCAGAGTCATGCCCTTTGCTTGCTGCTCTCTCGCAAAATTTTTCAAATCTCCGAAAATTGCTGGTGTAAATAATGACATTTTTTTAGATGGTACGATTTTCAAGACTAGTACACTCCTTGTAGTTGTATAACAGAATAGTAGTTCACATTTTATCATACTAAAGCGAAGAAAGGGACAGATATTCTGAAAAAAGAAAATATTTATATAATGTAGAGGATGTGCGCATAGGCTAGCGAAAATGGATTGCCTAATGTTGGGGAAACCTACTGTAAATTCCGTAAATGTAGAAGTTGTATTATACTTACTATATAGTTTTTCAGTGGGAATCATGGAGTAAACCGATTCATCAAACATCTCTATCAAAGCATGAGGAACAGCTATAAAGATTAATTAGCATAAGAGGGGGGAGGACTTTGAAGGTATATTCGTTAAGTGGACCAAGCGGCACAGGAAAAAGCACTAGCGCTCTATCTTTTGCCCATAAAATTGGCGTACAGGCGATTATCGATGATGGATTACTCATTGTCAATGGCGTGAGAGTCGCAGGAGTTTCTGCTAAATTTGAAAAAAATACAATTACCGCTGTAAGGCGTGCCATTTTTACCGACCAGGAGCACCGTGAGGCAGTCAAGAAGGCGCTAGCAAGCCATCGAGTGGAGTCTATTTTACTAATTGGGACGTCAACGAAAATGACAAATAGTATTGCGAAGCAGCTGGAGCTAGGCGCTATCGAGCATTATTATGATGTGGAAGATATTCGTTCCTTTAAGGACATTCAAAAAGCTCGTTTTATTCGACAAACACAAGGGAAGCATGTTATGCCGATCCCTTACCGACAAGTTGAGCAAAATTTCTTTAAGCGACTGGTGCTAAAGGGAATGGAGATTTTTTCAACAAAACGTGAAAAGATTGGGGAAACAACCATTGTTCGTCCTGATTTTCAACGGGAGTATATTGAGATTAGTAATCATGTTTACGTCCAGCTACTTACGTATTGCTGTCAACAACAGGATTTTGTGCAAAAGGTGGAGCAAGTCCAATTTGTACTTGGTGAACAGGTCCAAGCTATTTTGTCCCTACAGGTAAGGCTACCGATTGATTATCCGTTAGCAGCACGTTTATATAACTTACAACAGGCGGTGCAGACGGAATTTTATCAGCATTTTGGCTATGAATTGGATGCTATCCACGTTCATGCCAAATCAGGTATCCAAAAGAAAAAATCATAAAAAACTCTTACTCCTGTCACTTTAGGAGTTATTTTGCACTTATTTCAATCGTATAAGGAAATATAAAAAAGCCCAATTTCTTAGCATAAAAATTGAGAAATTGGGCTTTTATCGTTGCTCGGGTTTAATATTTATTTGATTCCAATTACTAAACTGCCTCGTGCGGCTTCAACAAGTTATTGTTTGTTGTATGTAAAACTTTATATGTTGCTCTCAAAATATTGCTGATACCAGTTGAAATAAACTTTCTTTAATCAGCTTGATTTTTACGATGAACCTCAGTAAGATCTTTTAAATAATATAATGAATAGTCATCTCTAATATCCACTTCAAAAAAGTAATGATTTTTAGTTTCTATATCTTTAACTTCTATTTCAAACAAACCCATTCCTCTCATGTAATCGATTTCTTCAGGTTTTAAATTTTCTCTAGCAATGCCATAGTTAGTTTCCATATAGTTTTCCACATAGTTGTATACGATAGCGTTTCGAGATTTAGAATTAAAATAATTGTAATTAACAAAAATAACTACTATACAAAATAAAAGATTAAAGATAATTATTTTTTTCATTTACCTCTCCTTCCACCATATCAAGTATCAAGACTATATTTATTAATGATTTCCATTTTTTAAACTAGTAAAATGCGATTTTAGTGTCATTACCTAGCAATTTCAATATAATTGCAGAGTTAACGTTATATTTATATCACGTATAGTACTATTAGGAGCTAACGTTTGACCTCTAACATTGTACCTGTGGAAGCGTAGGTATTTCCAAGTCCAGGTGCAGGTACTCCTGTCGCCAGTGGGCGAGAAGAGTACCTATTTTTATTTGGGCTGACGCGTAAACTGTGGCTGGCGTTTTTCAACGAATGCTCGACAACCTTCTGCAAAATCATTGCCGACAAATGGCGTGGAGCCTTTCCATAAGGCTGGAACACTATCGAGGCATTCTTGGACAGACTGCTTTACTGCCAGTAAGGATTCAGGAGACATTCCCGCCACAAGCTTACCCATGCGGATCATGTATTTATTCAAATCCTTCTCTGCTACAAGATAATTGAGCATCCCAAGCTTATAGGCTTCCTCTGCTTTAAACATTCTTCCTGTAAACACTAAATCCTTTGTTGTGGCTGGGCCAACAAGCTGTACTAAACGCTGTGCAAATTTATTATTTAATGTAATCCCTAATTTACCAACAGGAATGCCCAGTTTGGCTTTGTCAGAGCCAATACGAATATCACAGGCTAATGCTAATTCCAAGCCAGCCCCCATTGCAGGCCCATTAATCACACCAATCGTAGGGATAGGCAAGCGCTCAATAGTGGAAATGGTCTTTTCCATATGTATAAACGCCTCTTCAGCCTTGTCGAGAGAAATGGCATTAAATTCTTTAATGTCAGAGCCAGCAGTGAAATTTTGTCCTGAGCCTCGTAAAATAAGGACTTTATTTTTGGGATTATCTAATACTTGCAGGGCAATTTTTGCTAATTGATCCCACATATTTGCGGTTAATGCATTCTTCGCCTGTGGTCGATGGATCGTAATAATTGCTAGCCCAGCAGTTTCTTGATAAATAATTTTTGCGTCTTCTGCTTCCAGTCGAGTCGTCTTTACTTGCATTTTAGAGAGCCCCCTACATATTTGTCTATACCATTATTATATAACACCATAAACGATAAACACGAAATTATACGAATTTTCATATAAAATTGCGTTGTTATACAAAAATAGATGGAATAAATAGCAATTGTCTTACAACAGAGGAATGGAATTTACTATTGTAAGAGAGCAAAAGATGTGAGAAACTAATAGTCGAACATTTGTTTCTTTATGATGCAAGAAGCACTTGAATGATGGGAGCATGTATGAATCTAAAATACAGATTATCCGACACTATATATTATTTAGAAAATAAAAACATACGCTCCACATATATAGTAAAATAAAACTAACTAACGCACAGCACACAAGGAGGGAGCCTATGGTCACACTCAAGGAAGCGTGGAACAGCTATATTTTGCTATTGCAGTCATTAAAAAAAAGTGCAGCAACGATGAAGCAATACAATATGGACGGGCAGCATTTTTTATCATTTGCCCATGAAAAAAATTACTTGTATGTAGATCACCACTTTCAAGAGTTATTACAAATCTATGGTCACTATTTAAAGGAAACCTATCACAATATCAATACGTTTAATCATAAAATAGCAACTATGCGTGGCTTTGTAGACTTTATTTTCCTACGAGAATGGATAGAGCCCTTTGATTATCAACATATTTTACAGCCGAGGAAAAGGCAAAAAGAGGCACTACAAGTACTTACAAATAAGCAAATCGGGCAAATGGCTAATGTTTGGCCTATTTATTTTCAATATGCAAAAACAGCAGAGCATGCATGGCTGGCGAGACGCAATGGTTGTATTGTGCAGGTTTTGATGGAGACAGGGTGTAAGCCAGCTGAGCTTGTACGAATGAAGTGGTCGCATTTCCAAAAGGAAAAATCAACTCTTTATATTGCGAATCGAAATGGACGCCGCGAGGTAAAGTGTTCGCCCATACTTATGGACATGCTAGCGCATTATCAGGAAGAAACAGAAACCATGCATGACAAGGAAATGGGGGAATGGGTGTGGGTGAGCGAGGCAAGCCTGACAAAGCCGATTACAACGAAGACAGTGGAACGTATTTTTCAAACGATGTCCAAGGATATTGGGAAAAACGTCAGAGCCACCGATTTGCGTTATACTGTTATGCAAAGGGCGTTTCAACAAGAGAAAACATTGGAACATATTCAGCAAGAAATGGGCTATGTTCGCAAATGGGTACTAACAGAAAGACAACAGCGCTTTGAATAAAAAACGTGCAGGAATTGCGTGTTCTCGCCAATCCTGCACGTGTCAATAATGCTTATAAATGATTCAATGCTTTGACACTTACTTTTACGGTTAAATCATGCTTGCCTCCTGAATAAACCCCTTCAACAGGGCTTATATCACTATAATCTCGGCCAATACACAAAATAATATGGTTTTCTAATACTTCCACGTTATTGGTAGGATCCAGACCAATCCAGCCAATACCAGGTATCATGACTTCTACCCAAGCATGTGTTGCACTATCGCCGACGAGAGCTGAATTTTCATCGACATATAAATAACCACTAACATAGCGTGCAGGAATTCCTTTAGAACGTAATACACCCAGCATAACATGAGTGAAATCCTGGCATACTCCACGCTTTAGGGCAAATGCCTCACTAGCTGTTGTACTTACATCTGTTGCTGACGGGTCGTATGCAAAACTAGAGTATAAGTATTGCATTAAATTAAGCGAAAAGAGCACAGGATTTTCAGCATGGCCAATCGCATGAAAAACCTCTTCCAGCTGTTGCTCTGTCATATACGTAAAATGAGTTGCTTTTAAATAGGGAAGATAATGTTCATAAAATAGCTGTGAGTGAAAAATAGTCTGCATTTCAGGTGAATATTGAATACGATGAATAAATGGCGCACGCTGGATACTGACAATCGACGATGTATGAATTTCTAGTACTTGATGCTGCTCCGGGATATAAAATGAACCTACTGTATTTCCCCAAATATCCGTATGCTCACGGGTAAGAGAGGATGGAGTAATTGCAATTCGATAGGATAATAGCCGTTGACGCTCATCACTGCGTGGCTTTAAGCGAATCGTATTTAAACTTTGGTCGACTTCAGACTCATATTGAAAAATATTTGTATGTTGAATTTCAAATTTCATCGTGTCCGCTTCCTTCTGCTTACTGACTTGCCTGTTGAAAGGGAGCTGTGATGGATTCCTTTCAAGGTTGTACGCTGGGTTCATATAAATGATAGATTGTCGAGAATGTTTCGCTAAAGGCAATCCATTGACTCAATCTTTCCTCCATGATTGTAATGGCTTCCTCGACGCTCATTGTCCAAAAATCAAGATGATTGAATGCTAAAACAAAGCTTTTGATGGTCGAATGGAGCGTTAAACATTTTGGTGATAAAGGATCATGCTCGATGGACTGGAAAGCTTCTTCTAATTTCTTCAGACAAAACATGACCGAGCAAGGAACATGTTCATCCTGCCATAAATATCGAATGCCCAATAATAAATTTGTTTGGCGGTGCTTCTGCAAAAAGGATTCTTTTGCGGCAGCAAGCTCTAATAAAAATGTACCATCCATCTCATGAAGGGATTGGCCTGTTATTTTCTGTTGCTCGAGAATAATTAACGACATCCGCATCGTTTTTTCTGCTCTTTCCAGCCATTTCCCAATTTCCATGAAATAAAAGGGGAGATCGCGATCCATTGTGCCCTCGACCAGTCCAGTCACCATCCACAATGTCTTCCGCACTTCCTGTAAAAAAGCTTGAAGATCAATTAACGGGATAGGTCGATCCATTGTTAGTATGTCCTGCTGCTTCGTTAAATAAAAGGCATTTTGTATTTCCCATAGCTCCGCAGGTAGACGATCTCTTGTCACTCGGGCATTTTCTCGAATGGCACGTAAGGTAGCAAGGAGGGCGTTGCCATTTTTCTCGGAAAACAATAGATAATCAATTAATGGATTAACACGTAATGCTGTATAATTGGCTAAATACTCCTCCTTCGAGGCACAAATATTTAAAACAGCCTCCCAATGATCAATATAATCATGTTCTTGCCCAGATTGCTCCAACATATTCAACAGCTGTACCTGTAATATATGTGTATTGGTTTGTGTGCGTTCACTATACCGTGCCATCCAGTATAACGCGTCGGCTACTCGACTCAGCATGCTGCACCTCCTCCTTTAAAATCCATGTGTCCTTAGCACCGCCGCCCTGCGATGAATTGACCACAAGTGAACCTTCTTGTAAGGCCACTCGTGATAATCCACCTGGCAATACATAACAATCCTCACCCTTCATGGCAAACACACGTAAATCCACATGGCAAGGATAAAACCGCCCATTTTGAAAGGCTGGTGCTCTGGACAATTTTATGGTTGGTTGAGCAATATATTGGCATGGATGCTTCATTATTTTTCCCTTAAACAGAGCGATTTCTTCCTCACTTGCATGGGGACCAATGAGCATATCATAGCCCCCGGAGGCACTTACATTTTTAATGACTAGCTCCTGAATATGCTCTAATACCCATGCTCGCTGTTGCTCATCTTCTAAATGATAGGTTTTCACATTCGGTAATATAGGCTCTTCTTGAAGGTAATAGCGAATCATATCAGGTACATAGGCATACATCGCCTTATCATCTGCCACGCCATTGCCAACAGCATTTAAAATGGCCACATTGCCAGCTTGGTAAACTGCCATTAAATGAGGGACACCTAACAAAGAGTCCTCACGAAATGCAATCGGATCTAAAAAATCATCATCAATCCGGCGATAAATAATATCGATTTGTTGTAAACCGTAAATGGTTTTCATATAAACCTTCAAATCCTGTACGACCAAATCGCGGCCCTCTACTAGTTGAATCGTTAAATGCTGAGCTAAAAATACGTGATCATAATAGGCTGAGTTGTACATACCTGCTGTTAGCAGCACCGCTTTTGGTTCTCGTCCTTCCTCCATAGTAGGTGGACGATGAGCAAGCAGTGCTTTTTTCATGTTAGCCATCTGCTTATCCAGAGATAAAATAGTATGCTTAGAGAAAAATTCAGGATACACCTCCTTCATGACGTCACGGTTTTCAAAAACATAAGAAATGCCAGAAGGATTCCGTAAATTATCTTCCAGCACGAAATATTCACCATTCTCATCCCGTATTAAATCAATACCTGCTAAAAATATATGATTAGCATTTGGTACCTTAAGTCCATGCATGATTGGTGAGAAATATGGATTATTTTCTACCAGCTGTCTAGGAATATAGCCATCACGAATGATTCTTTGTTCATCATACACATCTTGTAAAAATAAGTTCAGCGCTTCCACACGTTGCTTGACGCCTACCTCAATAATTGCCCATTGTGTTTGAGGAATAATGATAGGGACACAATCAAAGGGCATGGTCCTTTCGGTTCCACCTTGTGCACCATAGACAGTAAAAGTAATTCCTTGTCTGAGAAAGCTTGCTTGTGCTTGCCGATATTTCTCTTCAAGTTGCTCCTGAGAAAAAATGGATAGCTTATGATGAAAAGATCGATAATGGGGCTTCGGTTGATTGCCATCAAACATTTCATCGAAAAACAGACTAGAATCATATAAATTCATCCTATGAATCCCTCCGAATTTGAGTAGTAATAAAAACATGGTACACTGTGAGTAAATACATAAAAGGAGCTAACATTCATGACAATCATTAATCTAATGCAAGCTTATGAACTTGATAAACTATCTAAATTAAATTATTCAGACGAAGAGATTTTGCGTGCTTTACGGGCGGGGGATGTATCAGCTTGGCAGGAACAAGTCCCAAACTATGAATTTAGTGAAACAATGGCACTTTTCCAGGATGGCGAACAAGAGTTCTTAGATGCGTTACATGGCCATTATCGAATTAAGTATGTAACATTGCCTGGCATCCAACGTTTATTGCATCTACGCTTTAATCTTGAAGAAGGGGTAGATTACCAACTTTTAGAAAATGGTATCCAACATTTGATGTGTGATGAGGAAACGGTCACAAAACTACAGCAAATGTTATCGACGAACTGGTCACTTAGAAAACAAGGCGATGAGAAGTACTCGGTTTTTGTAAAATAGTCAATTTATCCAAATAATCCCATGCGTGTTGTGAGACGAATCGACATGGGTAGTTACCCACCTTTCTAATTTTCGAGTCGCCTCACAAACCAATAGAAGTATACTAGATTTTAATATTCATCGAACGTCAACTTTATACCTAAAAACCAGTAACTGTCACAATTCTTTTCTTATTTAGTCAAAGGATTCCCTTTAAAAAAAGGGGATCTTTTTTTATTTGCATACACCGAATGTATGTTCTTGATAATAGGAAAATGACCTATTTGTCCAGATAAAGTTCCCAAATTTATATTTGGGAACGTTTTTTATGGTAAAATAGAGCAAATAGAGGTGATTGGAATGCAAAAAACAAAACTACCAAAAATCATGAAGGACTTTCTTGTTTATTTAACGACTATCAAAGGAAAGTCCCAGCGCACAAGAAAAGAATACGAATATGATTTGTCTTTATTTTTCCGTTTCCATACAGCTGTTCAGGAGGATCTGGATATAGAAAATTTAGCAGCAATTGATATTGCCACTATTTCAATAGAAGAAATTCGAGAGATTACATTGGAGGACCTTTATTACTTTATGGAATACTGTGAGGTACAGCGTGGTAATTCTGCAGCTTCAAGAGCACGTAAGGTGGCGACATTAAAATCCTTTTTCAAATATTTAAAAGGCAAACGGCGACTTATTGAGGAAAACCCAGCAGAGGAATTAGAATCGCCGAAAATTGGTCGAAAAAGACCTATCTATATGAATTTTCACGAAGCTACACAATTTATAGATGGCATACCAGTCAATCAGGCGTCACCAAGAAATTACTGTATGATGATGTTTTTCTTAAACTTAGGAATTCGTGTGACGGAGCTATGCCAGCTCAATATTACATCGATACAGGGACGTCATTTAACTGTTGTCGGGAAGGGTAATAAGGAGCGAACTGTCTATTTGAATGATAGCTGTATGCAGGCACTAGCAGACTATGAAAATAGTGGGAAAACACCGTATAAAGGGAACGGAGATGAGCCTCTTTTTGTTTCACAAAAGGGAACACGTTTTACGCGTCAAACGGTTGCCAAAATCGTGAAACGTATTAATCAGCAATCAGGTCTTCAAAAGGAGCGGCTTACACCACATAAGCTGCGCCATACTTCTGCAACAATGATGTATAAAGCTGGTGCTGATATTAGAAGCTTGCAGCATATTTTAGGGCATTCAAGTGTAGCAACCACTCAAATTTATACACATATTGAGGATGAGCAGCTACAGCAGGTTTTAGAAAACAATCCATTTAATATGGTGCAGGAAAGATGATTTACAGCCATCTCTGTCGAATATAATGGTATAACGAATAAAGGGGGTAGCGTATGCTATTATTAGCAAAGAATCAATTTGATGCTACAAGAGAGCAATTACTTCAGGAGATTAACCTTTTAAGTGATGCAGAATTTAATAGCAAGCCAGATGCACAAAGTTGGAGTATAGCACAAATCTGTCATCATCTTATTTTAGTAGAGGAAGCCACTAAGAAGGCTATTACTTGGGGCTTAACATCCCAAGAACAATTGGCTCCTGAACGAAAGGATATGCGACTGCTGTTAGACCGTACACGAAAAATTCAAGCACCAAACATAGTGGAACCTTCGGAAGAGCCCTTCCAGGTTCAAAGGATGCTGGAATCGTTAGCAACCACAAGAGCGGACTTCCTGGGATTTTTAGATACCATTGAGGATGCGGATGCTTTAACCAAGCGTACAATGAAGCATCCGGCTCTTGGTGAATGTCCACTCGATCAATGGATTGAGCAGATTTATCTTCATGAACAACGGCATATTCAGCAAATTCAGGAAATAAAAAATAACTGACAACAGACTCCATATTGATGTGAAAACCCATCTATCCTTTAAGCAGATAGATGGGTAATTTTTTGCGTGTTTATCATTAATCATTCTTTTCCATTTATGTCAGTGTAAAAGGCTTTAGCTGTACTGTCCACATACTCAGAAAAAAGCACACTCCCATGGCTATAGGGTTCCATGAGAGGGTCAGTATCCAACAAGTGATGCCAGTGCGAATCGGGAACGCAAAGATAGTTGCGGTCCATTAGAGGATGTACATCCTTCTTTATAAATTCATCATGGACAAAAACTCCAATAGCTAGAGGCGCTGCGAGTGTAGGTGTATTGGCTACCATTTCAAAGCCTAATATTAAAATGATTCCTGCAACCATTTTCTTCAAAGTGTTTATCTCCCGTAATCAAAAGGTTTAGAAGGCATCGTTATTTTACCATTGAATACCGTAAAACACGCCTTATTTTGGAAACACTACGTTCATAAGCGCAAAGCGATGCAAGTTTGTGGCGATTTTTTTTCTATCATAAATACTTGACGTTCCTCATAATCTGTTATATATTAAATAAAAATAAAAACAACTGTTATAAAACAGATTGAACCAAGGAGGAACTTTTCATGTCAAAGTATCGAGATGGGTATGAATTTTATTGTGAAATGTGTGAGCGTTATGGGCTAGAACCAATTTCTTTCCGCTATTATGTATTACAGCTATCACAGCAGCAGCTTTCTGCCTATAATATGCAAGCGAAGCAATTAGGAATTTAAAAGGATATGGTTATGATGGAAGCCGACACGAATATTTTATGAAAAGCCCAGCCATACTAAGTAAAATGGACTGGGCTTTCATCTTTTTGAAGCTAATTTCAGAACATTCATTGATTTCTAAAGTAGAGATGTAGATAGATTATCAAAATAAAATACAGTTATAGTTCCAGGAAAAGTAGCTCAAATGAAAGGAAGAATTAAAGATGACTGATTATCGAGAAGGCTATGAATTTTATCGACATATATGCGAGGAGCATGGATTAGAGCCCATTAATTTTCACTATTATATATTAAATTTATCGCAAGAGCAGTTAAATGCTTATAATGAGCATGCTAAAACATCTGGAGGATCAATAGAATATGAGGTCTCCTAACTATTAAAATGCCTTACTGCTCATAAGTGACAGTAAGGCATTTTTGTCTAATCAATTTTAAATTCTGAACAATTTATACGTTATTAGTTTTTTTGTATTTAATAGAGAAATAGCCTAAGGAAAATACTATCAATAGTACAAAAGTATTTAAAAACCTTAAAATTAGACAATTTTTTTGAGTTAATAATAACTAATATTTGTATTTTATATCAAAAACTATTCCAACCTTCCTGTGAATGATTGCATATTTGGGTTGAATTAACTGCTTTTCTAAGACTATAATATAATTACAGAAAAAAGGGCGATATACCACAACTTTATACCTCGCTGTAAAATAAAGCAAAAGTACCAAACCCTTCATATTTTAATGAATGGAGAATGAGAATGATGAATATCACGCCTAGTAGTAATCAAATGAACTACAGTCTTAAAGAATTGCAAGATATTTTTTCCGCTATGAATAGTTCCATTATTGTGGCAATTACAGATCGTACCGGAAAAATTACTTTTGTTAATGATCATTTTTGTAAAATTTCGAAGTATACGCGTGAAGAATTAGTAGGCCAAGATCACCGTTTACTGAACTCAGGCTATCATCCTAAATCTTTCTTTAGAGAGATGTGGAGAACAATTGGAAATGGTGATATGTGGAATGGCGAGGTTTGCAATCGTGCGAAAGATGGCAGTTTATATTGGGTGAAGACTACTATTTTCCCATTCCTTGATGAGCGGGGAAAGCCCTATCAGTATATCGCTATACGCGTCGATATTACAGCGCAAAAGGATATTAAAAAAATTACCCACATAGCCTATCACGATGAATTAACAGGGCTACCAAATCGTCGTAAATTAGAACAGCGTTTAGAAAATGAATTCCATCAATCTCGACGTTCAGGAGAAAAATTTGCGTTATTTTTCATTGATGTGAATCGTTTTAAACACATTAACGATGGACTTGGTCATATTATCGGTGATATGTTTTTAGTGGAAATGTCGAATCGTTTGAGAAATATTGATTATACCTCTAATTCTTTTTATCGTCACAATAGTGATGAATTTGTCATGATTTTAAATGATGTGAATCGTATAGAGGAAATGGCCAAGGAAATAATAGGTGTCTTTAATGAAAGCTTTGTCGTAGATAACTATGAATTTTATGCGAGTATTAGTATTGGCATTAGTATTTTCCCAGATCACGCAAACACGGTAGAAGAATTACTGAAAAATGCTGATATTGCCATGTATGCTGCTAAATCTACGCGAGGAAATCAATATCGACTTTACCGTGACAATATGGATGAAGCGAACGATAAATGGCTTTTACTAGAAACAAAATTACATCAAGCTTTAAAAAACGATCTTTTAGAATTACATTATCAGCCTAAAATCGATTTAAAAACAGACACAATTATTGGTATGGAGGCTTTATTGCGCTGGTCTGATCCCGAATTAGGGCATATTCCGCCAGATCGATTTATTCCATTTGCTGAAGAATGTGGACTCATTAATGATATTGGGGTATGGGTGCTAGGTAAAGCCAGTGCACAGGCTAAACTTTGGAATGAATCCCATAATCTCAGATTACGTGTAGCAGTTAATATTTCACCCATTCATATTAGTACTTCTGGCTTTGTAGAGATGGTGAAGGATGTTATTGCAGAAACAGGCATTGACCCTCAATTATTAGAAATTGAAATTACCGAAATGAGCATGCTCGATTATACAGAAGATCTAATTAATACAATTAATCAATTGAGAGCTCTTGGGATTACGATCTCCTTAGATGATTTCGGGACAGGCTATTCTTCACTAAATTACTTAAAAAAATTCCCTGTGGATGTACTTAAAATTGATCGTGCTTTCGTGCGTGATATCGTTCCTGAAAAATCAGGCATCGCGATGATTTCGGCGATGATTTCTTTAGCTCATGCGCTCAACCTACAAGTAGTTGCTGAAGGTGTCGAGGAGGAGGCTGAATTAAACGTACTTCGCGAGCATGGCTGCGAGTATGTGCAGGGCTATTATTTTAGCAAGCCTCTTTCTGTCGAGGATTTTACAAATGTTATTGTCCAGTCGTTCACTAATAGTTCCAGTTATTAATTGCTATTTATGAATGATTTTGCTAAAGTGAAAGATAATATACATGACAATTTGATGATGTGGCCAAGTAAGTTAGAATAGTGAAACAGAAAATATAGCATTTGCTGAGAGCTATATCACCGCTTCTTTACTGAACACCTACCACGGAGAAGTTATGAAAACATAACCGAGTCGTTTTCGTTACTAAACGCTAGAGGGTTTTAAGCTTAGCTTAAAGCTAAATTCAAGGTGGTACCACGTCATTCCAGCACAAAGACGTCCTTTATACAAGGACAGCTTTGTGCTTTTTTAATTCAGGAAATCGAATACTTAAAAAAATGGAGGTAAGTACGATGTCAAAACAACTAGAAGATTTTTCAAAATGGTATATCGAAACCATTCAAAAAGCAGATTTAATGGATTATACGCCAGTTCGTGGCTGCATCGCCTTTAAACCAGATGGCTACGAAATTTGGGAGCATATACAGGAGGAAATGGACCGTCGTTTTAAAGACACAGGCCATCGTAATGCGTATTTTCCTATGTTAATTCCTGAATCCTTCTTCCAAAAGGAAAAGGATCATATTGAAGGATTCTCACCTGAGCTTCCTTGGGTGACAGAAGCAGCAGGTGAAAAATTAGAAGAACGCTTAGCACTTCGTCCAACATCTGAGACGATGATTGGCCACCTTTATTCAAATTGGATTAAAAGCTACCGTGACCTACCTGTTCTCATTAATCAATGGGCAAATGTCTTCCGATGGGAAAAGAAAACATTGCCTTTCATTCGTACCTCAGAATTCCTTTGGCAGGAAGGGCATACGGCCCATATAGATGAGGAAGATGCACGTAAAGAAACGATGCAAATGCTAGACATTTATAAAGAAGTGGTGGAACAAGTTCTAGCAATTCCAGTCTATGATGGACAAAAAACGCCATCTGAACGTTTTGCAGGAGCTGTCGATACGTATTCAATTGAGGCGATGATGAAAAATGGGAAGGCTGTGCAAGCAGGTACGTCCCATTATTTAGGAACAAAATTTGCGGAAGCCTTTAACATAAAATATTTAAATAAAGCGAATCAGCACGAATATGTCCACACAACATCTTGGGGGACATCTACACGTTTAATTGGTTCAGTCATTATGGTACACGGTGACGAGCAAGGACTAATTTTACCGCCTCGAATTGCTCCAACCCAAGTAGTGTTAATTCCAGTAGGACCATGGAAAAAGAATCCTCAAATTATGGAGCAGCTGGATGCAATTTTTGCGGCTTTAAAAGCGAAGGGGATTCGCGTGCGACTTGATGATTCAGACCAATCGCCAGGCTTTAAATTCAATGAATGGGAACTAAAAGGAGTGCCTGTTCGTATTGAATTGGGACCACGAGATCTTGAAAACAATCAAGCATTATTGAAAGCGCGTGATGAGGACGAAAAACAAACGATTGAATTAGCAACTGTTGTGGCAGCTATTGAGGAAGAATTGACGACCATGCAAGCACGTTTACTAGAAAAGGCTCGTCAATTCCGAAACGAAAATACACATTCTACGATTGATACACTGCCACAATTACAGCAGCACATTGAAACAGCTAAAGAAAACGGCTCTATTCCGGGCTGGGTACTTGCTGGATGGTGTGGGAAGGATGTATGTGAGGAAAAAGTGAAGGAAGAAACAAAATACACAACTCGCAATATTCCATTCAATCCGCCAACAATAAAAACGACTTGTATTTGCTGTGGAAATGAAGCAAAACATACGGTTTGGTTTGCCCAAGCATATTAATAGTACACTAACCCCTGAACGAAAACTCAGGGGTTTTGTTCTTCTATGTGAAGAAATTGAATACATGCTCCAACGAATGAATCTCGGCATATGGCTGAATATCCGTGTCATTTTTGCGCATGGATGGATTAAACCATATGCCCTTTATATGTGCCTGTTGACACCCACCAATATCCTTTACTAAGTCATCCCCAATGAAAAGAGTATTCTCTGGTTTTACATTAAGTCTTTTTAAGGCAATTTCAAAGATCCGTCCATCTGGCTTACTCCATCCTACTTCCTCAGAAATAATGACCGTATCAAAATAGCGGTCTAAATTCGTATAGGATATTTTAGCTTTTTGTCTTTCTACGGAGCCGATGTTAAAACTTTATAAATTCTTACAAAATAAATTGTAATTATAAGGTTAAATTCCCTGTTCAACGAGTCCCGC
>NZ_JBNFXM010000031.1:0-28009 GCF_049943995.1 Lysinibacillus sp. VIII_CA | reverse complement strand
CGAGACCCCGCACGAAGCGAAGCGTAGGAGGAGACTCGGCGCTCGCCCGCGGAAAGCGAGCGGAATGCTTCGGAAAACAACAATAGAGTCACAGTGCCAAATGAAAAAAAGATATGGACTTTTTCAGTGCCCTTTGTATAGGCATGGGGGCTTTTTATTTGGATGGATATCAGCCATATGCTCGACGATATCTCCTCATTTAGTTAAATCTCGAATATTACGAGTCTCGAAAAAATATTGTCAAATGGGAATGGTTTTCAGTTATAATGAGGAACGAGTGGGATTTAAATAGAACGGAGACGAATGTATGCAGGCAATCAAACAGCTAGGGCAGTATTTGGAGCCCTATAAATTTTTCACCTTTATAGCTCCTCTTTTAATGGTGCTGGAGGTGACAATGGATTTAATTCAGCCGACCATTATGCAGCATATGATTGATACAGGGATTGTCAATGGTGATCATGCTTATGTGCTGAGTATGTTTGTATGGATGCTAGCAAGTGCAGTACTTGGGCTTGTTGGTGGGGTTGGTTGCTCGTATTATAGCTCGAAGGCGGCGATTCATTTTGCTTCGGATGTTCGGCAAGCTCTCTATCAGAAAATGATGACGTATTCAGCTAAAGAACGGGATGCCTTTACGACTGGCAAGCTAATTACCATTTTAACGAGCGATGTTGAAAGCCTTCAACGCGCGTTTATGATGACGCTGCGTATTTTTGTGCGTGGGCCGCTACTCTTTATCGGGGCAGTCATTATCGTGTTTGTAACAGCACGGGAACTTTTTTCCATACTTCTTATTATTGTGCCGATTTTGATTGTGGCTATGTATTTTTTCACGAAGTATTCGGGTCTGCTGTATCGTCGCGTACAAGAGGCTATTGATGCGGTGAATACGAAGCTACAGGAAAATTTAGCGGGTATCCGTGTCGTTAAAGCCTTTCGTCGGGAAACCCAACAGGTATCCCAATTTAGTGAGCTAAATGATGGGCTGACAAAACGTTTCATCACTGCAGAACAAATTGTAGGGGCGCTTGTGCCATTTACCATGTTCGTCGTTAACATTGGGATTGTCGCGGCACTTTGGCTTGGTGCCGTTAAGGTTGAGGCAGGTACATTAAAGGTTGGGGTTATTCTCGCATTTATCAACTACTTAACCATTATCTTAAATGGCTTAATGTCTTCCAGTATGGTGCTGATGCAAATTGCGCGTGCATTGCCTTCAGGAGAACGAATTGTGGATGTCTTAAATATGGATATTGCCGTGAAAGAGGCAGAACTTGCAAGGACAGATTCGATAAAAGGGGCCATTGAATTTGACCATGTGAGTTATCGTTACTATGATACAGCAGAGGATGTTCTTAAAAACATTTCGTTTTCTGTGAAACCAGGGCAAACAGTTGGTATTATTGGGAAAACAGGTAGCGGTAAATCAACACTTGTAAAGCTTTTACCGCGCTTATTCGATCCAACAGAAGGAGCTATTTACATAGATGGTAAACCCCTTTTAGCATATTCTTTATCCACGTTACGGGACCATATAGGATTTACCTCACAAAAGGCCTTATTGTTTTCTGGGACGATTGAAAAAAATATACGCCTTGGTAACGAACGGGCAACGGCAGAGGAAATACAACAGGCATTAGATGCTGCCTGTGCCAGCGAATTTGTGGAGCGCCTTGATAAGGGCTTAGCACATGAGTTGTCACAGGGAGCAACGAATCTCTCAGGTGGGCAAAAGCAACGCTTAGCTTTAAGCCGAGCATTCGTTCGAAAGCCAGCTATTCTCGTGCTGGATGATACAACCTCAGCCCTTGATAGTGCTTCAGAAAAACATGTGCAGCAGGCCATTGCTGCGCATTTTCAAGACACGACGACATTGATTGTAGCATCAAAAATTGCCTCGATACAGCAGGCAGATATCATAGTTGTCTTAGAGGATGGCGAGATGGTTGGGCAAGGGACGCATCAACAGCTACTTCAAAACAATGTACATTACCAAGCAATTTACGCGTCACAGCAAAAGGCTGGTGAAGAAGAATGAGTCAACATCAAGCAAAGCAAATGAATTTTGGGCGAGGGCCTCGTATAGGTGGGCCAGCTGAAAGAGCGAAAAATCAAAAGGCAACACTGACAAGAGTTTGGCACTATGTCAAACAGCAAAAAATAGGACTGTATTTTTCGATCTTCTTGGTGATCGCTTCCACTTTTTTAAGCTTGGTGGGACCCTATTTGATAGGCCATATCATTGATGATTACATTATGAAAAAAGATATAGATGGGACCATCCGACTAGGAATCGTATTAGCTGTGATTTTTACGGTAGCATCGATTCTGACATGGCTGCAAACCTATGTCATGATTCATGTGGCGATGAAAACGATTCGGACATTGCGTCTAGAGCTGTTTCAAAAGCTACAAACGCTCACATTAAGATTTTTTGACCAGCGTGCGCTCGGTGATTTAATGAGTCGTGTCACAAATGATATCGATAATTTAAATACAGCGCTTGCTCAAAGTGTGACGCAAATTGTATCATCCATCTTAACGGTCGTGGGTGTTAGTATTGCCATGTTCACATTAAGCTGGCCATTAGCGATTGTTACCTTAATCATTATTCCGCTTATCGTTTTCACTACTAAGCAAATTATCAAGCGCAGCAGTAAAAATTATGCGGCGCGTCAACGAGATCTTGGTAAGCTGAATGGCTATATTGAGGAAATGATGACAGGTGCAGAGGTACTCACGCTATTTGGCAAGGAACAGCAATCCATTGACACGTTCCATCAGCAAAATGAAAACTTGCGAAAATCCGCACTACGCGCAGAGATTACATCAGGCTTATTAGGACCTATTAATAACTTTATGAATAACCTTGGCCTTGCGATAGTGATCGGGACAGGAGCTCTTTTAGCGGTGAAAGGGTATGTAACAGTTGGTATTATCGCTGCATTTGTCACCTATACAAGGCAATTTTTTCGCCCGCTCAATCAATTATCAAACCTTTTAAACACCTTTCAGTCGGCTATTGCTGGAGCAGAGCGTGTATTTGAAATAGTAGATGAACCATCAGAGGTAGCTGATCGACCTGAGGCTATTGAGGCTCCGTCCTTAAAAGGAGATGTCGATTTCAAGCAAGTATCGTTTAGCTATGAGCAAGGGAAGCCCATTCTCCAAAACATTAACTTCCACGTAAGGGCAGGAGAAACGATAGCTCTTGTTGGGCCTACTGGCTCAGGGAAAACAACCATTATTAATTTACTAACACGTTTTTATGACGTGGATCAGGGTGAAATTTTAATTGATGGGCACAATATTGAACACTATAAAATGTCTACGATTCGCCAAAGGGTAGGTGTGGTTTTACAGGATACCTATTTGTTCTCTGGCACAATTCGTGATAACATTCGCTTTGGAAAGTTGGATGCGACGGATGCTGAGGTTGTGGAAGCAGCAAAGATTGCGAATGCCCATCATTTTATAAAATATTTACCTATACAATACGATACGCCTGTTCAAGCGGGTGGCGCTAATTTAAGTCAGGGACAACGCCAGCTCATTGCTATTGCCCGTGCTATTTTGGAGAACGCGGATATTTTAATTTTAGATGAAGCGACATCCAGTGTGGATACGCAAACGGAAGTCGATATTCAAAAGGGCTTACAGCATTTAATGCAGGGTCGCACCAGCTTTGTCATCGCCCATCGTTTGAAAACCATTGAGAATGCGGATAACATTCTCGTTATACAGCAGGGCGTAATTATTGAACAAGGCAATCATCAAGCGTTGATGGAACAACAAGGGATGTATCGTCAACTCCAACAAAAGCTATTGTTAGAGCAGGCAGAATAGGGAATAATAGGGATGAACAATGCAATTTTGTGAAGGCGAGGGATACACATGTATGAATTAAAGACGAAAGAAACCGATGCAAGTGTCATTGAATTTATTGAAAGTGTCGATCATCCAAAAAAACGGGAAGATGCCTATCGACTACTGGATATTTTTACGGAGGTCTCTGGCTACGAGGCTAAAATGTGGGGACCAAGTATTATTGGGTTTGGTCATTATCATTACAAATACCAAACAGGCCATGAAGGCGATGCACCACTTGTCGGATTCTCCCCTCGCAAGGCAAAAATTAGTTTATACTTTGCACCAGGTGATCGTGAGCGAGAGCAGCTATTACAGCAGTTTGGTAAACACACAACAGGGAAAGCTTGCGTTTATATTAATAAACTCGCTGATGTTGAAGAAACTATTTTAAAGGCTCTTATTCAACAGTCTATCGCCTTTTTACAGAAAACCTATCCAAATGAATGACTCAAAGAAAGCTGCCACATGATGTAGGCAGCTTTTTTGTGTTCATAGACAAGAATTTCAACTTACCTAGCAAATAGGTTAATAAAATTTAATGAGATATTTATTTTTCGTATGTATCCTTACAAGTATCAACGGAGAGGAGAGGCGTATGAAAAATATCATAAAGAAAATGTTTATTTATTTGGTGTTCATCGTATCGATCGGTATCGTAGCCGTCAGTATGTACCACTATAGTTTGACCCAAAAGGAGGAGGCCATTTTACGTAATAAAGGCATGATGGTAAATATTGATGGTCAGAGCATGAATGTCTATCGGGAGGGGGCTGGGGAGGATACGTATGTTTTTATGGCAGGGTCAGGCATTGCAGCCCCTGTTTATGAGTTAAAGGGGCTTTATAGTAAGTTTTCGCAGCACCATCAAATTGCTGTAGTGGACCGAGCAGGCTATGGCTTTAGTGAAATTGCCCATGATGAAAGAGCTATTGATACCATTCTTATGCAAACAAGGGAGGCTCTTCTGGCAAGCGGGCTCCAGCCGCCCTATATTCTTGTTCCTCACTCTATTTCAGGACTTGAAGCGATTTACTGGGCACAAAAATACCCAGAAGAAGTGAAGGGGATTATCGCTCTGGATATTGGCTTACCTAGTCAATATGTAAAGCATAAAATGAGCACCTTCGATAGATGGATGGTGAAGGGGGTAAGTCTAGCTACTAGCGTTGGTTTACACCGCCTAGTGCCATCACAGGTATATAATCCACAAGTTCTGAACATGTCCTTTTTAACGACTGAGGAAAAGGAAATCTATCAGGCGTTGTCCTTTAAGCAATTTTTTAATGAAGATATGAAAAATGAGCTGTTACACGTCTATGAAAATAGTTTACAATCAGAACAGCTTCCATTGCCGCAAGAAACCCCAATGTTAATCGTGGATGCTATTTCCAAGGAAAATGTACATTCAAAATATACAGAGCAAAACCGGCAGGATTACGCAGACTTTGCGAAGCAATTCACTCATGCCGTAGTGAAAGAGGTAAGTGGCACCCATAGTATATACCTGTATCAACCAGATGCAATCTATCAACTAGCGATGGATTTTATGAAAACGAATGCTGATGAGAGAGGTCGTTAACATGAAAGGATTTCGAATTTTAATTGTAGAAGATGATCACATGATTGGTGATTTACTTCAAAAAATAATGCATCGTGAAGGCTATGAGGCCGTGTGGAAAACAGATGGCAGAGATGTAATGAGGCTCATTCATGATGTAGATTTAGTCATTATGGACATTATGCTACCAGGAGAGGATGGCTACCAATTAAGCAGAAATATTAAACAACTAGGCTTAAATATTCCTATCATTTTTCTATCGGCACGTAGTGATATTGAAAGCAAACTAGAAGGTTTAACCGTTGGTGAAGATTATTTGACAAAGCCGTTTGATCCAAGGGAGCTATTATTGAGAATCCAAAAAATGCTAGTGCAACAATATGGAACGTTTACACAAATACAGCATTTACTCATTGACGGAGAGCATCGAAAAGTATTTCATCAACATCTTCAAAACGAAATTTCATTAACGGCAATAGAACGAAAAATTTTCTTTTATTTATTTGATAACCGTGACAGAGTTTTAACAAAGGAACACTTTTTTGATTATTTATGGCCGTTGGATGATCGTAATCATAATATTCTTAATGTCTACATAAAAAAGATTCGGACAAAGTTGGATGATTCAACAGGCATGATTGTACAAAATATATATGGAGAAGGGTATCGTCTAAATACCCATTTAAGAAATGACGTTAAAAACTAAATATAGAACCCTTTTATTTGTAGCAATTGGGAGTGTGCCCGTCGTTTTATTAGGTATTAGTGTGTTTATGTCCATACTTTATAACAAGGCTTTTAAAACGAAAAATAATGGCATCCCATTCCATGAATCCTTTGCATATCCTGTTATGCTTCTTGCATTTGTACTGTCTTTAGGGATTCTTGCCTTACTATTTTCCACATCCATTCATTCATTATTAGCTAGAATTACCATGCTCAATCAAACAATCCGGGAACTCGCGAGTAATGAACGGATACCCGATACGTTAACGGTAAGCAGTGAGGATGAATTAGGGCAGTTAATTCATTCTGTCAATCTTTTAATTGAGCGCACGACTTATCGGGAATTAGAGTTAGCACAACAGCAGGAGCTCCAAAAAGAGCTACTCCAAAAATTGAGACATGACATCCATACCCCTTTGACAGCGATTCGTTTGCAATTGTTTTATTTAGAAGATCAACTACAAGAGCAGCCAAAACTGGTGGAATCGTTAAATGAACAAATTCAGTATATCGCGAATTTAACGAATGAATTGCCATACCAGTCTTTTGATACGAGCGAAAATTCCTTTGTCGTTCAGGAAGAAGTTCGGCCAGCTTTACTATTGGAGATTATGATTAGGAAATGGAGTTATTTATACAGCATGCAAAATATTGCTCTTCATTTTTATCCAAAGGATGCAGAGGCAATCTGGACAAGTAATGAACTATGGTTACAACGTTTATTTGATAATGTCTTCCAAAATACGTTAAAGCATGCCCAAGCAACCAAACTTGTGGTGACGATTAAAGGAGGCGAAGTATGGATGTCTGATGATGGCATCGGCTTCCATTCTGACGTCGAACAGAGCGGACTTGGACTGAAAATTATCCAAGATATTGCTAGAACCTTGAACATTGTAGTTTCTTTACAATCCACCGAGGAGGGTACGACCTTTCGCTTTACTCCGTCATAAAAAAACAACGGACATCATGTGCCGTTGTTTTTTTATTATGCCGACTTTCGTTGTTGGAGTAAAAAGAGGGCAAGTCCTAGTAAAATGACGAATATGCCAATCCCTTGTTGCACGGAAATCATTTCATCTAAAATAAAATAAGCTAAAATACATGTGCCAATTGTTTCTCCTAAAATACTCATAGAGATGACTGTCGTACTTAGCCATTTTAATAGCCAATTAAATACCGTTTGCCCAAAAATCGTTGCAATTACAGCCAGTCCTAATAGGGACCACCATGTGGATGCGGGGTAGTCGAAAAACGGTTCCTGCATAAAGAGCGCATAAATGGCTAAAAAGATTGAGCTACTGCCATATCCGATAATCGAATAGGTGATAAGTGATAAATCCTTCCGTACAGATTGCCCGATGAAAAAGTAGGCTGTAATAATGCCAGCCGCAATAAAAGCTAGAATATCGCCATAAAGAGCTTGTCCACTAATTTGAAAATCCTGCCAGCCGATAATGAAACAGCCAATGATCGCTACCAAACAGCCAACAATAGCGCCTTTTGAAAAACGCTCTTTAAATAAAAAATAGCTACCTATTAAAGAGAATAATGGCTGTAACGTGACAATAACTGTGGAACTGGCCACTGATGTGTAGTTTAAGGATTCGAACCATAAAACATAATGACAGGACAAAAATAGACCTGATAGAATGCCCAGTCCCCACTGTTTTTTAGACAGGTTAACTAGTTCTTGTCGTAGCCCCTTTTGAGCTACTAAAAAGGGAAGGAGTACAAGCATCGCAAAAAATAGTCGATAAAAAGCCGTAATAGCCGGCGGGGCATCAGCAAGCTTCACAAAAATAGCTGATGTAGATAAAGCAAATACTGCTAAAAACAATGAGATGTAATAAAACATGATGTACTCCTATGTATTTACAAGATTAATAATATCAAACCTATTATAGTGCAGTCTGCTTGAATAATATAGGCTTTTTAAAATATTCGCATAAACAGCAATTTGAGCTATCGATTACTTAGTTACTTCTTTTCAAGCAAGGATTCTACGACCTGCTTTAATTGCAGTATAGAAGAATGCTTATGGTTTTCCTTTTTATAAATGAAGACAGTCTCAATGACCTTGTTAAGTGTCTCCATTTCATAAAAGTGCAGGTCCGGACATGGATAGAGTGCTAGTAACCTCGTATTTAACACGGCCAATGTATGCTCGATTTCTAGAAAATCAAGAATACTACTTACGGATTTAATTTCCTTCATCGTAAAAGGGACTTCTTTGTGAGTAAGCCATTCAGCTAATGCCTTCGAATACATACAGCCTTTACTTAAGACTAGGAGTGTCACAGGCGTTTGCTGGTCAAAATCGATGACATGTGAAGGACTCGAAATGACTTCGAAGGTTTCTGTTGTCATTAAATCATAGTGTAAATCAGCATAATGCTTCAATGGATTACTCGTTAATGCACAGTCTAGCTCCGCCTGATGTACTTTGTGATTTAACGATGTACTCGATTCCACCAAGAAATCCACATCAATAGGACTATGACTGGTTTGTAGCGCATTCATGATGGACGCACCATATAATTTAATCGTCGTATGGGAGGTTCCAAATTGAATATGTGCTTGCGTAAAGCCAACCGTTTGTAAAAATTCATCATATTGTTGGGCCACCTGCTTTAAAAAGTGTAAATAGTGGTCACCGACGTCTGTTAGCTTTAAGCCTTGAGGTGTTCGTTTAAAGATTTCCTGTCCAATTTCACTTTCCATCTTCTTTACCTTCGAGGTTAGAGCCGATTGTGTATAGTTGGTGATTTCAGCAGACTTACTTAAATTTTGCCTTTCTAATAGCTCAATTTTGATGGCAATGTCGTCAATGTTCATGTTATTTGTCACACACCTATTAAATTTTTTGATAGCCGCTATCATTTTCCTCCATTTTACGAATGCTAGCTGTCAACGTAAACTCAAGATATCTAAATGATACTGCACAAATAAAGCGGTATATAGCTATGGAGGATTTACATGCATACCTATTACAAATGGATCATTTTACTGGTGGCTACGCTTTCGCAAACGGCTTCAACCTTTGTCACATACGGGATGGGGCCCGTCGCCGCCTTTTATCAAATGGAATGGCACTTAACGTCATTCCAAACAGGATTAATTGTTTCTGCCGTGAATATTGGACCGATTTTCTCGATGCTTTTCTTTGGCTATCTCATGGATAAAAAAGGAGAAAAACGGCTGATTGGATGGGGCTCTATTTTACTGGGCCTCTGTACGTTCCTCTTAATTCCTGTGAATCATTATACGACATTGCTAGTCGTATTAATAGTTGTTGGTTTTTGGTACGGTAGTGCCCAAACAGGAGGTAGTACAGCCATCGTAAAATGGTTTCCTAACGAGCATCGAGGTTTAGCGATTGGAATTCGCCAAACGGGAATTCCCATCGGAGGGGCTCTCGCTTCCTTCATACTTACCTATTTATATCATCACATCCATCTGACAGCTGTGCATGGGGCACAAGGTTTCGTAGCAATCGGTGGCGGTTTATTATTTTTATTGATGTATCAGGAGCCAAAACAGCATAAATCTTCTGTAGCAACACCGATACCGTTTAAAGAAAAGATGAAGGCTATTAAAGACAATCGAGCACTCTATCCCATTTTTTTTGTGGGCATTGTGATGATGTCCTTACAGATGATCCTCATCGCCCATTTGATGAGTTATTTACATCAGGAGGGTGGCTATTCATTAACAGCAGCAGGAAAGTATTTGAGTTTGGTCTTGCTTGGAGGAATGGTAGGAAGAATTGCTCTTGCTTGGCTGAGTGACCGATACTTTGCTCAGAAGCGCGAGCACTTACTAATCATCGTTATGCTTGCCACATTTGTAATGGTCGCTTGTATGCCTGTTGTTTTACATGCTAAGAGCTTAATGATTTTATTTTGCTGTGTAATGGGCTTTTTCGCCCTTGGCTGGTATTCCTTATATATAGCGAGTGTAACGGAGCAGTCCGATCCTCAATCTGTGGGGCTTACTGTGAGTGCCGCTTTAACGATCAATCAATTCTTTATTGTTTTGGCTCCGTCTATCTACGGTTTACTCGTTTCCATATTTTCAAGTCATCAGATGGCATTGGATATAGTAGCTATGATGGTTATTGTGGGAGCGTTTTATTTATCGAGAACAACCAATAGTAGCCTCTCATCACAAGGTTCGGTAAAATAATGGAAAAATAGGAAATGGATGTGTTGCGGATGGGTAGCTCAATTTGGATTCATGCAGCAGTAGAAAATGTATGGCAAGCAGTAACCGAGGAGCAATACCTCTCTCAATGGTATGCGCCAGGCTCTACTTGGAACATCCCTAAACTAGCTGCAGGAGAAAAGATGATCTTTACTTTAATGCCTAATGACCATAATCAGCTAGCCGATCCATTGCCAATGCAGTTAACGATTCAGCAGGTCAAAAAACAGGAGATTTTTTCATTTTACTTGGAAGTTCCAGAAACGGTCATCGCGATATCGTTAGCAGTAAAGGACAATGGCACAACAGTTAGCTTCAATATGCAGGGCTATGATGCGCCTCTTGCTAATCTAAAAGCATTGCTAGAGGGTGGTGATTTTCCGCACTTATCGTAACGACTACGTCTCAGGTCTTAGATGAATTTCAAGCGCAAGGTCGTATTTTATATGTTCCACTCCTATATAATGAAATTATTGGTAGAATATATAGCGGGAGGAAATTAAATTGAAGAAATTAGTTGGGTTAGGTGTCGTATTGGGCACATCAGTTTTCGTCTTATCAGGGTGCTTTTCGTTTTTGCCGAGCAAAATGCAAGAAGAAACCATTTTAGTAGAAAAGGATAAAGCCAAGACATTAGAGGTAGCTATTGATTTAGGTGTCGGCGAAATGAATCTAACTGGTGGCGCCAAGGAGTGGGTTGAGGGCAAAGCGGACTATAATATTAAGAAGCTAGCCCCTCAAGTTAATTATGATGTAAGTGGCGATACAGGGGAAGTAGAAATAAAACATAAAGGCTCGACGAAGCTAGGCATCTCCAATATTAAAAATACTTGGGACATCCAATTAAATGACGATATCCCGATGGATTTGACGGTAGAAACTGGGGCTTCCTTAGCCAATCTTGATTTACAGGGACTGCAGCTAGAAAAACTAGATATTGAAGCGGGTGTCGGTGATCTCACTGTCAATTTAGGTGGCGATTGGAAAAAAAGCTTTAATGCAAGTATTGAAACTGGGGTAGGTCAAACGACAGTCATTGTCCCTTCAAAGGTTGGTGTCAAATTAACAACAGAAAAGGGCATAGGTTCATCCAATATTGAGGGTCTCATTTCGAAGGGCAAAGGTGTCTATGTCAATGAAGCATATGATAAGGCGGATGTTGTACTGGAAATCAAATCAGAAATAGGCTTAGGAGATATTACGTTTAAATTAGATAAATAAAGAAAATGCAGTAGACTACTAGTAAAGCGGTAGTCTACTTTTGTATGTTATAAGATGATGCTAAGCATTGAACAGGAAGCATTTGAACTTGAGAAAGGTAAATGTATGATACTGCACAATCTGACGCTTACATTCTTTGAATTGGGTGCTTGTTTTATGTTAGTTTTAAGGAAGCAATTGTTTTGAAGGAGCGAGTCGATTGAAAACCTATACATATAAACAGCCAATGGAAATTGATTCTACAGAGGTGGTATCGATTTTAAATGAATCAGGAGAGACATCATCAACGGTTCAACGTGTTTATTCTAATGCTCTAAAAAAAGCATTTGATAAGACGATGGACTTCCGTTATTTTGTACGTTTTGACGTCCAAGATCATACTGGTCAGCCACTATTTAGTTGTAAAAAGGTATCTCGACGTGGTCGTGTACATTTCCGAGGCAAGGATTTTGTGACGGGGAAGGACTATATGATTGCCTATGACGGTTGGCAAATAATGATTCCTGATTTAGTTATTACAGATGGAGAGCAGCAAATTAAGCTCAGTAAAGAAATGGAAGACTGGTCGATCTTTACATGGAATGAGGAGCCGATCGCACGTTGGCAAGCGACTTTCTGCGAAACCCATTTTGACATTACACTTCAAATTGAAGATAACAGTCCTATTCAGCATGAAGCCTTTTTTATTGCCATTGGACAGGCTGTATTATTTGTGGGAGCCTAACATTATGCTTATTCGGCATGATAAAATAGGGCACGCCAAGATTAGTGGCATATGTCATTCCATTATGCTATAAATACAACAAGAAGGTAGCCTTAAAGAGGCTACCTTCTATTATGATGAACGTGAAGAAAGGTTCTGATGTTGTGCTTACTATTTTACCGGCTAAAGAAATATACTTGAAAGGAAATGAACACGCGGTATTACTTTTACATTCCTTCACAAGCCATACAAGAGATATGAAGAAAGTGGCGACGAAGCTACACGAAAAGGGCTATACATGTTATGTACCTCTATACAGAGGACACGGCCAGAAGCCAGAACTGTTAGTACAGTACGAAGTTGAGGACTGGTGGCAGGATGTGTTGAAAGCGCACCAATTTTTGCTGGATGAAGGCTATCAAACAATTTCCGTTATCGGCTTATCCATCGGTGGTGTATTTACATTGAAACTTGCACAATTAAAAAAGCTACAGCAAATCATTGTCTTATCGGTACCGATTAATAAGGAGCCAGCACAACTAAAACAAAGAATCATTGACTATGCTTATAATTATAAACATATCGAGGGTAAATCAGCGTCTCAAGTTACAGATGAGATGAAGCCGTTTAGTGATATGCCATTGGACGCGATGATTGCATTTCAGCATTTTATTATAGAAACGATGCAGCAGCTTGAGAAAATCACGATTCCAATTGCTATTTTCTACGGCAAAAGAGACGAGGACTTATACGCGTATAGTGCTGACACAATCTATCAGCGTGTTCATTCTGCTAGGAAACACAAAAGGGGCTTTGAAAACTCCAAGCATTTAATGACTTTTGGTCGTGAGCAGGATAAAATCCTTCAGGAAATCATGAGTTTTTTATAGTGAAGAGCTTACTGGTAGGGAGATTGACGACCAATAGTAAATTATGTTATCATTATCTCGAATTAGAGATAAATTAATTCGAGATATATAAATTCGTAACATATCTCAAGACAAACACAAGAATGTTTTCGCGATTTGACAAGCCCTAATTTAAAAATTGAAGAAAGATTAACACCAATTGAATAATAAACATTTTAGATGTAGGTCTAGCTGTATATATCGCTAAAGAAAAATATACTATTTGATGGATTATTAGACCATCATTTGGGGTAATGAAAAAAGAAAAATGAGGGGTGTGTTAGGTATGGGTTACCGTGAGTATAGAGGAGAAGAGATAACGGTTTTTTTCGATAAAGACATGTGTCAGCATGCAGCTGAATGTGTAAAGGGCTTGCCAGAGGTGTTTAATGTTAAAGCAAAGCCTTGGATCGCACCGGATCAAGCAGCTGTCAAAAATGTAGTAGAAGTTATCAATCGATGTCCAAGTGGCGCATTAAAATATAAAAGATAAAAGGAGCATCATACCATGGAAATTAAACAAGGTCACCAATCATTTTATATCGGAAACGAGGATAATAGTGAAGCAGAGGTGCATTTTGTACGTGTAGGAGATAGTCGAATCATTCTCGACCATACACATGTAGCCGAACATCTAAGGGGCCAAAATGTTGGACAGCAATTGGTCAAAGCAGCTGTTGAATATGCGAAAAAAGAAAAACTACAAGTTATCCCATTATGTCCGTTCGCAAAAGCAGAGTTCGAAAAGCATCCAGAATATCAAGAACTAGTAGGCTAAATCAAATCGTCGCACCCCAAAACTTAGGGGTGCGTTTTTATTTTTCTCTTTCCAACTTAATTTTTTCAAGTTCCACTTCGAGCTCCTTTAGCTTGATGATGGACTCTTGCTTAATCTGATAAACCTTAATTAAACTAACAATCCCCATTAATAAAATAAACATCAGCATTAAAAATTGAAGATTTGACAAATCCTCACCTCACTTTTATTTCAATTATACACAATAAATGCAATAATTTCCTGTTACGCTAAATGATGAGTAATACAAAAACAAGAAACCAATTTAGTTTTCGATAATTATTTTACTAATTAATAGTAGGACTGCTAAAAATACTCTTTTCTTCTCACGAAACAAAGTAAGTATGCTGGGAGGAGTATGACTATTCGAAATAGAAGGTCTATAGAGTGACAAACATGAAGGAGTGATTGGATGCGATTAACGAAAGGAATTACCGGCTTTGATGCCGACCATTTAATCGAACAGGATATGCGCATGTTTCAATCGATGGTATATCATTTAGCAACAAGTGAACAGCGAGCGAAAGTACGACATTTTATCGATCAATCGCATTTTGTCTATATGCAAGCAGTAGTGGAATTAGATGGAAAGACGCTGACCATTCTTCACCATCGGTGGATGCCATATATTGCTTTTGCAAATTCGGATAAAGAACTTAGCTTTACCTTTTTATCGAGGCCTCAGCTTCACAAATATTTTCCTATGCGAAAATGTTTGGAAGCGGTAACGCTGAATACTTTACTGGAAAAGGACCGAGCCTTGCATAGTTTATCTCCTATGGAATGGAAGAACATTGCCTATTTTAAAAGTCAAACTATTGGAGATGTAATGTTTCATGCTTGGGATTGATTAGGACAAATTACTCATGTCGAAAGATGCTATAAAATACACAAAAAAGACTAAGTTATTTCTGGAAATATAGCAAAAATTCCTAAAGTCACCAATCTTTCTGTTAAAATGGTAGATTACTTTTTATGGAATAGATTCGGAAAATAAGGAGTTTTTGCACATGTCATTCAAAACAATTAGTAGAAGAATTGTTTTTTCCTTTAGCATTGTCATTACAATAATGGCGTTATATATCGTGTACAATTATTTTGCCATTCAGCAAAGTAACAATGCGACAGAACAAATGGTTTCGCAAGAATTACAATTATTGACTATAGATTACGAGCAAGCGCAAACCATTGATTTAAGAATAGCTGCGGCTAGAGGCTATGTATTGTCTGGCAATGAAAAGTATAAAACTATTTTTCAAGATAATGTAGCGCGCGCGGCGAGTAATGAAAAACAGCGATTAGCCTTAACAAGCTCTGAAGATTTCAGCAAACTTGCAGAAATGGCGAAGGAATGGAATCGCTATATTGAACAACAAGTATTTGCTATTTATGACCAGGGCAACGCAAAGCTCGCTATCCAAAACATGACGAAAATGGATGCAACAGCAACGACCATTCGTGAAGGCTATGAAGATCTAGCCAAACAACGCAAGCAAGCTATTAATGAGGTAGGAGCCGACGTGATGGTTGCCGGCCAAAATAAGCAGCTAATTGGCATCGTCGTAGGTATACTCATCTTTGTCATTGCAATTATTGTTGAGTTACTGAGTGCTCGTGGTATATCAAGACCCATTATTACATTGACGGAGCGGCTGCAACAAATGACGAATGGCGATTTAAGCGGTCCCCCATTAAAGATTCAATCAAAAGATGAAGTGGGCCAACTCATGGCAGCAACCAATACGATGGCGGATATATTAAATCGCTTATTACAGCATATTCAAACGGTATCAAATGATGTAGCTACCCAGAGTGAGGAGCTATTGCAATCTACAACTGAAGTAAAGACAGGCACCGAGCAAATCGTCAATACGATGACAGAAATTGCAGGTGGAACGGAAGAGCTGGCCAGTCATACGACAGCTATTGCTACCTCCATGAACGATTTTGCTGGAAAAGTAACTGCCGTTCATCAAAGCAATAAAGACGTCCAGCACTATTCTCAGGATGTCAAAGCTTTAGCAAAAGAAGGACGTGACTTAATGTCCTCCTCTACGAAGCAGATGGGAGCAATTCAACGTATTGTGAAGGATGCGGTAGACCAGGTTGATGGATTAAGCAAGCAAACACAAGAAATCTCTAAGCTTGTCACTGTCATTCAATCCATTGCCTCACAAACGAATTTACTAGCATTGAATGCAGCGATTGAAGCAGCCCGAGCGGGAGAACAAGGAAAAGGGTTTGCTGTAGTTGCCGATGAGGTACGAAAGTTGGCTGAGCAAGTGTCATTTTCTGTAGGAGATATAACGAATATTGTGCGAAACATTCAGGATGATTCCAATAGAGTGACCGCTTCTCTTGAACAAGGCTATGGCGAAGTAGAGAAAGGGACAATGCAAATTACGACTACTAATGCAACGTTTCATCATATTGCTGACGCAATAGAGGCCATTGCTACAAATATTGAACAAACGTCCTCCGAGCTAGATGATGTCGTTCACAATACTGACACGATTAATAAATCCGTAGACGAAATGGCTGCTATTTCTGAACAGTCAGCGGCAGGCATACAGGAAACAACAGCCACCATCGAACAGGCCGCTAGCTCTATGGAGGAAATTAAACATAGTTCCGAGTATTTAGCAGAGATGGCCGAGCAATTAAATAGTCTAATACGACGATTTAAACTGTAACGATATGTCCCTTAATTTCAAACTTCCATCACATTTACGCTGTATACTAATGTATTGGAAGGTGGAATCATTTTGAGAAAATATTTACTTTTATTACTAATGAGTACTTTATTCATGGCACCTGCTGCCTACGCCCATACGATGGATAAAAGTACACTATTTACGGATGTCCCTGAAACAACCTCAACTATTCAGGACATTATGGTGTTACATAGTATCGGGCTCCTTGGGTATAATGGCAAAGATATGGCCTTAAACCCAACTGACAACTTATCACGCAAAGATTTTGCAAGCTGGGTAGGTGGCTTCTTTGGACTTGAAGGAGCAACAGTGGATGAATTAGCACAAGCAGCACAAAAAGAAGAATACATTTCTTCCTTGGAGGGCGACCTTACATACAAGGAAATAAATACAGCACTTTTTCATCATAAACTCGAATTAGAGAACCCTGATGCAACAATGACGAAGGAGGAGTATATTTCCTTCTTAACGGAACACCTAGATGATGACATGGGCGGACATACGCTTCTTCAAATGGGTGGTTTTGCTGAAGGTCCAACTGGCACTATTGAAGATATCGTGTCAGGTGATGAAACTGGCATCATCATCAACGGTAAAACATATATGCTGTCAGGCCACCCTCGCATTTTTGCCGATTCAACGGATGCTAAAAGCTGGGTAGGTCAACAGCTAGAGCGTTCTATTTTTACAACAGCTGGCGATCACCATCATGGACATGGCGGCGATCAAGAAGGACAGGGTAATCATGAAGAAGGTCATGGAGATAGTCATGATGCCCAAACTTCGAATGCAGCCACACTTCAATATGTGCAAATCAGCTCTGCTCAGGTAGCTGAAGATGATACAAAAGAAGTACAAACATCCAATGCCACACCAAGAGAAAAGCAGCAAACTGATGAGACAACATCCTCTAACACAAGCACTGTGTGGGTCATTGCCATCCTAGTAGTGCTGGCAGCTATCTTCGCCTTTGTTTTTGTGAAAAGAAAAAAATAATGGAAAGTAATAAGAACCAACAAGGATGCCCATTCTTTGTTGGTTTTTTCGATTTCATTTCAGGTATGGAAGCGTGCTGATGTGCCATTCCCTAGCATAAACCGTCATACAATCTTCAATCATCATAAGTGAATCCACGTATATTCCAGTAATTTTACACAAAATTGAATAACTACAAGCCTGTTCGGTATATAAATAGGGTACGATCATTTTTAGGCTGAGGAGTGTGTAAATGGCAACACTTGTAGTAAAGAGAAGTATTATGCATCGGTACCAAAGCATTGGGCAGGCAATTGAAGAGGCTATGCCTGGGGATATGATAGAAATTCGAGATGGTATTTATGAGGAAAGCTTGGATATTTCCAAGCGGCTGACATTGTATGGAGTTGGCAATGTTACAATTAAAGGTGGTGTTTTTATTCGCTACCAGACCCATGTAGATATGCGCAATTTACGTTTTCGTCAAGGACAGGGGCTCTATGTGAAAGGAGATCTTCAGTTAGAAAATTGTATTATAGAGGAGCAATTGATTCGCACACAGATTATGGTCAGCTATGGTAGTTTACTGATGAAAAATTGTGCTGTGCTTGCTACATCGCTCAATCATTTTGGTCTGCGTGTTGCTAATGGTTCCAGTGTTATTCTCGTTGATACAACACTTGAGCATCATGTGAAAGCTCAAATTATTGCACAAAATTGTGAAATGACATTAAGCAATTGTCTGCTACTCGAAGGGAAAAAACATGGTATTTTTGCGATTCGCCATGTGAAGATGGTAATGGAGGATTGTGAAGTTCATGGTCATGAAAAGGAGCAAATTGTAGCGGCGTCTAGTGAGCTGGCAATCACCAATTGCCTTATTCACCAAGGACAGGGGGTTGGTATACAGCTTTTTGATGATACGATTTTACGTATGGATGGCTGTGAGATTAAGAATCATCATGACACGAATATGATTGTCCACCGTAGTGAGGTAATGGTATCTGATTCTATATTTTCAGATGGCCAAGGACTCGGGCTGTACCTGGGAGAAAAAACTGAAGCTCAATTCTACGATTGTCAGTTTAACCGTCATGTAAAAGCACAAATGCTGATAGAGAATAGCAAGGCAGAGTTTCGCAAATGCCATGTACGTAATGGAATGGCTGTTGGTATGACCATCGTAGATGAAGCTGATGTTTCGATGACCGAATGTCAAATCCAAAACCATCAGCAATTTCATATCATTGTGGATGCAAGTGGGCTACAGCTCCATCAAACGACTATTCAATTTGGGCAATCAGGTGGTATTTATGGCAATGAGCATGCCAAAATTATGCTTCACCATACAAACATTCGAGAGCTGGAAAAGCAACATGTATATTTGAACAATGCCCGTTTGTTTACACAGCATTGTACGTTTGAACAAATGCAAAATAACGGGATTACGTGTATTGACGCCATTTTTGAAGTAGCCAATAGCCATTTCAAAGACTGCCAGGATAGCACGTATGCGATGATATGGTCTGATCGTTCAATGGGACGTATTGAACATTGCAAAGTAGGCGAAGCAGCACGCCCATTTTTAGCTCTGTCCAATCGATCTTTATTAGAAATACGTGATACAGATTTAAGTGCAGTGAAGGCTCCAGCGGTGGTACAGGAAAACAGTCAGTTATATGTGCAAAAGCATGTTCAGACAACAACTTGGCATCGAGACACAGCTTCAAGAGTATCACAAATAGAGATGGTTCAAACAAATGAAGAGAACCATATAAAAATGCTGAAACATGATATTAAAAAAATAATTTAATAACCGATTATACAACTAAGACAAGTAGTTTCAATTTTGAAATTACTTTTTTTATGGCAGGCATCAGAAGGTTTCAACTTTATATTTATGGGTAAAGTAATATGTTTGGGTCAAAAACGATGAGATAAATAGGCAGCGAAAACTCTATAATTCGACAAACTGACTGATTATTTTTATAATGGTATAGACAACTTCTTTTCAATTACTGCAATTTTCCAAAAAAATAAGAAGTAAAATGGTATATTTTCTTGTAAATGTTATTTTTGGAATAATAAAGTTTGGAATTGATGTAAAAAAAATAGTAAGAAATTTTAGATAATAGATTGATTAGTTTCGGTGAATTAGCCTATAATTAGTAAAAATGGTTCATATATAAGATGATTATATGTTATTTGTGAAGTGTGTGTAATTTGTTTAAAATAATAATAAAAAGGAGTGGGGGTGATAAGAGATGTTTGGGCTGACAAAAGAGGAAATTCTTTTAAAGTTAGAGGAAATTGAATTAGCAGAGAAGCATAAAAGTGCGATTGCTGATATCTTACAACTAAACAATATGCGCATAGAACAACAGCTTGCATTACTGATCCATTTAATAATCGATGAGCGCGAACGTAATATTTCTAACCATACATATTTAAATTAACCATATATATAGATGCAAAAATCACAAGTGCAGGATTCGAAGCACTTGTGATTTTTTTATCACATTTTTTATAATTTTTTTGTAAAACAAATGATTCGATTCGCTTCCGTAAACCCGAGCTGTAAATGTACTTGTAAACTTTCGGTATTGTCCCATTCACAATCACTTGCAAATTCTGAGCATCCCATATGCTTGGCCCATTGTTCACAATGTGCTACAAGCTGTCTAGCATAGCCTTGCTGTCGATAGTTATCCATGACGAATAATCCTTCTAAATAGCCGACTGGACTAGAGTCCGTACCCTCTACATAATCTGTTCTCAGCTGACACTGGGCAAAGCCAATCGCCTTGTCATGGTCGTAGGCTAAGAAAATAGCTGCATTGTCATCCTTCAATAAATGTGTCATGCTTTCAGTAAATTCCTCTACTGTATGATTAGGCCACAGCAATAAAGCTAATGTCGCAGCTGCCAGGGCATCCTGTTGCTCTGCTTGTTGAATCATTCAAAGTTCCTCCATCCTATTCATTCCGAAAACGAAACAAAAATCTTTTTTGTACGTACAAACTAGTAAGAGTTTCTGTCGTTGATGTGCTTTCTATCATTATATACAGGGTATACATGTAAAAAAAGGATAAAATCCACATCGATTTTGATGAGAGGGGAACCGATATGTCATTATTACAATCGTTAATTGAACAGGCAAAAAATCCAAAAGGATGGATGGGTTCATGGATGCTACGTATCATGAATATCACTCATCGTGGCATGAATAGTTGGTTTATCCGGCAAGGTGCCATCAATGATGGGGACCGTGTGTTAGATATTGGCTGTGGCGGAGGGAAAACACTCGGAATTTTATCGAAATTGAATCCCAATGGTATAATTTATGGGATTGATATTTCTGCACAGGCAGTAAAGGAATCCATCAAAATGAATGAAGCGAATGTCGCAAGTGGCAGCATCATTGTTAAGGAGGCAAGTGTGTCTCAAATTCCATATGAGGACCAATTCTTTGATGCAATTACAGCTTTTCAAACCCATTATTTTTGGCCATCATTGGAGCACGATGTTGGGGAAGTATGGAGGGTATTAAAAAATGGAGGAAAATTTATTGTCATTGCGGAGCTCTACAAAATGAATTACCATATGGAAGCATTCCAAACACCAGCAGCTATGAAGGATTTATTGAAAAAAACCGGTTTCCAAACGGTATATATAAGTGAAAAGACAAGTAAAGGATGGCTATGTATTACGGCCATAAAATAATACATAAGCATAGGAGGTTTTTCGATGAAAAGATGTTCGTGGGTCAAGCTAGATCAGCCGTTGTATGTAGATTATCATGACAAAGAATGGGGAGTACCCGTCTATGATGATCAGCATTTATTCGAAATGCTTTGTTTGGAGGGGGCACAGGCAGGACTTAGCTGGTGGACCATTTTACAAAAGCGAGAGGGCTATCGAGAGGCATTTGATCAATTCGAGGCTAAAAAAATTATCCTTTATTCAGAGGACAAGCTTTTGGCATTACAGCAAGACACACGTATTGTGCGCAATAAATTAAAAATCGCTAGCGTTGTGACGAATGCTAAAGCTTTTCTACAAATACAAGAAAAATATGGCTCGTTTTCTGAATATATTTGGGGATTTGTCGATCACCAACCAATTGTAAATGAATGGCCATCTATGGCAGAGGTACCAGTGACAACAGATCGTAGTGATCGGATGAGTAAGCAATTGAAGAAGGACGGCTTTAAATTTGTAGGAAGTACTATTTGTTATTCATTTATGCAGGCAGTTGGTATGGTCAATGATCATATAACGGATTGCTGCTGTCGACAACAGGAGCTTGCGCATGAGCATTAAACATATCCAATCTCAGCTAGCCAAGCAAGCGACCATATTCCAGACGGGTGGCTTCCGTCCAACCCATGAGCTTTTAGAAAGTTGGATTGGCTATGTGGGATGGTCTTTACTAGAGGAGGATCGACCCTCCAATTTTCAACCGCTTGCTACATTATTTTTGAAAGATTTGCCCTATGTTCCTCCTGCTTTACAGCCATTTCAATTGGTAACGCTATTTGTCCATGAGAATATTTTCGAACATCTCATGGAGGATGATTTGAGCAACTTTTTTAAAATAAGAGCCTACACCACTTTAGAAAACCTAGTACAGCGGGAATGGCAGCATGAGCGTATTCGAGCCTTTCCTCTGCAGGCAGAGTTTATTCACAATGATTATCCAGTATGGGATGGCGGGGGTATTCCTGCACAAATTGAAGAGGACATACTAAGATTGGAGCATGAAAAGGGTCTCAATTATTTTGACGATATCCTCGAAGATCTGTATCCGCAACACAAAATTGGTGGCTACCCGACCTTTTGTCAAAGTGGTTATGATTTTGGAGAAGACACACCTTTTGTCTTCCAGATTGCCTCAGATGCCAAGGCACAACTGAATATTGTGGATAATGGCAATTTTTATTTCTTTTATAATCCAAACGAACAGACATGGCGCGTCTATTGTGATTTTTATTAACATTCTTTAAGGCTTAGCCCAAAAATGTATTGTGATAGCAATCATGTATTGAATGAAAAATAAGCCTAGATACGCGCCTGACATTAGAAAAATAGGATTTAAGAAAACAGCGTGAATCGTTGTCATAAAGACCACATCCTCACGAATAATCTGCGCTATAGAAGTAGCGGCAATATAGCCAAAAAGAATAGCTGATACGACACCTAACGCATTGAAAACAAGGCGCATTTTATCACTTTTTTGCTGAAGATAGACCATGAGAGCAGGTATGACAATGATAGTAACCATTATGAAGACGTTCATCCACACACATCCTTTTTTCTCAGGATGCCCTTGTTAGCTGGTACATAAACCAAAGATATAGAGGAGGGGAATAAGGTGAGATGGCAAGATGGGGAGATGAAAAAAATAAAGAAGGTGAAGAAAATGGAGCATAAAACAGTCGTCAAGAATGGCATAGGCTTTGGTTCTGTTTTGGCGATTACGATTTCATGGAGTGTCCATCATTCCATCATATGGGCAATCATCCATGGATGCTTTAGCTGGCTCTACGTCCTCTATTATGCATTTACTCGCTAAACTTTAAAGCATACCTATCAGCTAAGTATTTGTTTATTCCAAAAGTTTTTGGGGTACAAACAAAGTAACGTTCATAAATATTGACTAACAAGCATAAATAACAAAGTGCTCTTTTTCAAGAGAACAAACTTCAGTATGAACGTAGAAGAAAGGTTGATAGCATGACACATCAAGTAACGGCATTAAGTAATGTGAATGGAAAAGCTACGGGAGTGGAAGGTATTTTACAAAATGTAGCATTTATTTTATCGACGTTTACGGTCTCTTGCCCGCAACGGGAATGGAGCATTCGGTCAGATATTCGTAAACTCTTCCAACGTATGAAAAAAATGAACACCAAACGTTTGATTGAGTGTATCCAGCGTTTTGAGCCAAGAGTAGTCGTAGTGGAAGTGGATTATTTGGGCGATGTTTATCGAGGAAAACTTGAGCCCATTGTGAAAGTAATTATTAATGAATAAGCCTATAAATTCTGCCAGGATTCAACCTGGCAGAAGATCAAATAAATAGTCCGTTTACATATATTAGAAAATATCAATTCCAGAATTCTTTAAGCAATTGTGCTTCTTCGTATTAGAATAATTTGTTGGCAATCTATGATAATCGGAGAAGCTCCTACATCTGCTACTTCTAAGAATGTAGCACAGCACGTTTTAGGATCTAGGCTAATGAAAAAGACATCAGCTAAGCTAAAACCACCTGCTAACACGACGTCTACAAGTGTGCCAATAGGCAGACATTCTAATTGATGGCAAATACAGCCTTTACATTCGTTTTTCTCACAGCAATCTTTCTCAGGGCATTTTTCTTCCTTGTGTTCGCATTTACACGTATGCTTACATTTTTTCTCACAGCACTTTTTTGCTTCGTCTTTTTGTTGACCCCAATTCATATAATGATTAAATCTACAATCTTGCATCTTTTAATCTCCTTTATGGTTAATTTTTAGTATTGGTCGCGCAACCCTTACACATCTAATCTATGAAAAATTAAATAGAGTTCTTGGTAATTTGCCCTTGGAATAGAAAAATGGAAACTTTGTCGTACATAACTAACCGTTTTTAGGGGGGAATACTAGATTTCTGCCTGTTAATATAAAGGTGAAAGGGAGCGAGTGTATGAAGAGAATACTACAAGGTTTCTTTTTACTGATGTTCGCTATAGTAGTGATATCATGGCTGATTGTAGAAAAACAGCCTTCACCAATAGCCGTAAGTTTCTCTCCTTCTCCGACCTATGCGGAAGAGTTTAGTGAAAAATTACAAGAGACTAATTTTACACAAAAGATTATACAAGCAGTACGAAAGGCAGGTTATTCACCAGATAGTACAGTAGGCTATTTGGTAGATTCCCCTAACCATCAAATCATCACCATCCAATTACACGATGGTAATGAAATAGAAAAAAGCACAGAAAGTGAGATTCAAACGATTATCCATGAGCTGGCCAAAGAAGAGAATATGGGAGCATTTATAGTGAATGTTCAGCTATTAGAAACAAAATAAGGAAAGCGGGAGACACATATTGCATGTGTCTCTTTTGCATAGAAGGGGCATGTTATAATGGAATGAAGAGGTGAAGGTCTATGAAAATATTAGTTTTGGGTGCAACTGGACGTGTAGGAAGACAAATTGTTGAGTTCGCGTTAAAAGATCAACACGAAGTAACGACATTTGTCCGTGATCCCCATAAATTACAGATGGACAATAAGAAATTACATATCTTTCAGGGAAATGTCTTAAATAAGAACGATCTCGAACAGGCTATGGTGAATGTGGATGTAGTAGTAAGTGCATTAAATACAGATGGGAATGATACTTTATCTACTAGTATTTCGCTCATACTTGAGGTTATGGAGCAACAAAAGATAAAGAGAATTATTACGATTGGCACTGCGGGTATTTTACAAAGTCGAGTGTCGCCAACAATTCTTCGTTATCAATCAACGGAATCCAAACGAAAATCTACGTTTGCTGCTAAGGAGCATCAGTACGTTTTTGAACAATTACACGTTTCCAATGTCGATTGGACGATTGTTTGTCCAACCTATTTACCAGATGGATCATTTACAGGAACCTATCGAGTGGAGCGTAATTTTTTACCTGAAGGCGGTAGTGAAATATCAGTAGCCGATACAGCCTACTTTGCCTACCAACAAATCTTTAGTAAGGAATTCGTTAAAACGCGAGTAGGGCTCGCCTATTAAAAGGAGGGTAAAAAATGAGAATCATTCACATGCTCATTGGCCTGCTCATTACATGTATTGGGCTTGCTCTGCTAAATACAACGATGGATGCTGCCATTCGAAATATGATGGTAAAAGTATATGGTATCCTTCTTCTGTCTATTGGGGTGTTTTATCTAAAAAAAATTGCGAAAATGGGGAAGTAATAGCTTTGTTAAGTAATGGATTCCTTCAATGGACAGGGTTTTAATAGGAATAGCGGATACTTATGCTTATAGGGTGAGAAAGTAAATGGATATTTTCCTTTTTATTGAAGGTTTGCTATACTTTATGTCGAATATATATCATTAAAGAGGTGATTGTATGGGCAAAGAGATATCAAACCACTATCAATATCCTGAACACCTAACCAATCAAGATGGAAACGAAAAGACAGAGCTATATGTCATAAAGATAACAAAGGAACAAGTGGATAGGTTGATAGAGGATATCGATCAAACTTTAAGGGCGTCTACCTGACGTCTTTTTTTATTATGGGTTTGCATCATTAATAGTAAAGCTTAGTCCTGCCCCGAAGTAATCAATTCAGGAAAAAGTTCCCTCATTTATTGGTGAATCAAAACGTGCAGTTATTAGCTTTACTTTATAAAAAGTTATAAAATGGTAAAATATTAAATATTACATCAGAACGTTTAAAATGAAAAGAGCTAGAAGGGGCTATTTCATGCTGGATAATTATTTGATTAAGGATTTTACCCTATAGTTCTTTCGTACAGATAAAAAAATAAAATCAGTAAGATTGAAAATGCATCATCGCTACGCCATTTCATAGCTGCCTGTATAAAGCAGTTTTTTCTAAAAAAACTATAGGAATTTAAATACAAACAAATATTTTATCGGATTATGAAAGGAGCTGAGCTGTTTTATGATTTATAAATTGGATAAAAGAGACTACTACAAAATAAAAAGGTTACTACAAACACCTGATCAGAAGAATGATTTAACATTAAATTCCATAATTAATGGTATGAACAGAGGGACAATTTATGTAGACAATCTGCAAGAACCCAATACAGCACTAATAGATGTAACAGGAATAAGCAGTATTTTTATTGGGAATGCGACTAATCAACAGTTTATTGATTCTTTACGAGATTTTCTTGATAATGAATTAAAAATGGATACTTATGAATCGTGTGGTGGAACCTGGTTTATTGCAGTCATAAAAGATGAGATATGGGAACAAGTAGTAGAAAATGTTATTGCTGATAAAGAATACGAACCAGATTATGAGTTGTATTATCAATTCAATCCTAAGGCTTTCGTTGCCTTAAAAGAGCAATACAAACCTTTACCGGATAATTATCTAATAAAAAAAATTGATACCGAAGTCATTAAGAACGACCCAGATGGAATTCTTTCTGACGTATTAGAAGAGGTTTGGTATTCAATTGAAGACTTTAATACTCATGGACTGGGATATTGTATCCTAAGGGATAATAAAATAGTAAGTGCATGTTTTTCTTGCTGTGTACACGAGAATAAGCATGAAATTAGTGTTGAAACATACGACGAGAAACACATGAATAAAGGATTAGCAACTTTAGTATGTTCAGCATATTTAGATGATTGTATAAAAAATGGACTAGTACCCCAATGGTCAACGATGGAAACAAACCTTGAATCTAAACGTTTAGCAAAAAAATTGGGCTTTGAATTTGAGTCAAAACTAAAAACATTGGAGTTTGAATGGAAATGATTATGAGATACTCTTTAAAAGTATATAATATTAAAAATTTAGAAAATTATTTTTCTGCTGTAACTTTGAAAAAACTATCCTATAATCAGCAACATGATCACGTTTATTTCATTGGAATGGATTGCAGTCACCAATACTCAAATAAATAAAATCTGTTTGTAATGTATGTATTTTTCCTCTGCACAATTTCTTCTTATTTATAGTTTATAGTATAAATCGTCAGCGTTTTACAAAGTAGAAAGAATGAAGAAATTAGAGGTGAATAAAATGAAATTAAAAGCTTTTGCTGTAACTTTACTTACTACGGTTGTCCTAGGTGCTTGCAATGGAGAGAGTACTAATGACGATAATCCTAGAAAAGAAGTGGAGATGCAAAATATTAAGGAGTTGGTGAATGAATATAGCGGGGACAAAACTAAAGACGAATCTGCTTCAATCACATCAAACCAGCTGATTGTAACTGATAAAGAAGGAATTGAGTCAGCATATGCTTTGCCAGAAGACGAATTTTTTGTTTCTGTAGCTCCTTACATAAATGAAACTCACCCTTGTACTAACCATAGCTTGACGGGGTGCCAAGGAGAACTGGCTAATAAGGATATAGCTGTCTATATTGAAGACTCAAAAGGTAATGTGCTAGTGGACGAAACCATGAAAACTCTAGCAAATGGATTTATTGATTTATGGCTACCTCGTGACCAAACGTATAACATAAAAATGGAGCACAAAGGCAAAACGGTAACAAATTCTTTATAAATTGTTACAAATTAAATAATGTTTGTAATGTTATATAGAAAGCCGTGCGTGTCG
>NZ_JBNFXM010000030.1:0-29206 GCF_049943995.1 Lysinibacillus sp. VIII_CA | reverse complement strand
AGCTACTTGGACGTGGCAGACAGCTTAAGAGAGCCTCTATGCTCGAAGAGTATGTTGGATACAGCAATGATTTACCAGATATTGAAAATGAAAGAGAAAGAAAAATGACAAAAGCCATCGACAATAAACTTCTCGATGACTTTTGTCTACAGTCTGAGACCACTTTTCTAGGTGGTCTGTTTTCATTATTTTGCATTTTTTTAGTATTACATTTATGAAACGGGTCATGGCCTTTTTCTCAAGTATGAATTAGTAGTTTAGCGCTTAAAATAACTCAGTGCTCAATTAAATGAGCACCGGGTTATTTATTTGTAACTTCAGAAATTTCACCCTTTAAACGATACAATTTTTAGCAATTACGACTTTACTTCGTTTGCAATGAATGTATGACAATCAATTTTTTGATCTTTATCTATACCATTCATTAATGCATACTTATTCCCCCATTCACACATTGTGTTTAAAACTGGTACAAATGACTTACCTAAATCAGTCAAGCTGTACTCTACTTTTGGTGGCACTTCTTTAAATATTTCTCGTTGTACAAGCCCATCTCTTTCTAGTTGTTTCAATTGATCTGTTAAAACTTTTTGTGTAATTCCTGGTATGAATTCATAAAATTCTTTTGTTCTTACAGATTTTTGGCTCAAAAAAAAGAGGATTAAACACTTCCATTTTCCACCTGCAATATTCATAAAAATATTGATGCCAGTATTATATTTAACCATATGCTTTCTCTCCCTAAATAGGCACAAAAAAGTAGCTATACCACTTTTTTGTGCGTTATTTTCTTATTTATTATTGCTTACTATAATTAAAGCTGCAAGAAATAATAAAAATTATGGAGTGATATCATGAGTGTAAAAAATATTTTGGAAAAAAGACGTTCAGTTAGACATTATGATCCAAGTTATAAAATTAGTTCAGAAATTATAACTTCTTTAGTTGAGACTGCAAGCAAATCCCCTAATGGGAATAATATCCAAGCTACACGTTACTTAATAATTGATGAACCTGACTTAAGAAATTTAATATTGCCTATAGCTTTTAATCAGCAACAAGTAATAGAAGCTTCAACTTTAATTGTTATGTTGGGAGATTATCAGGCATTCGATAAAGAAAATATTATTAAGATACATGAAGAAGGCTTTCAAGCAGGTTATTTTGACGAATCACTAAGAGATTATCTAGCGCATGCTGCGATAAATTATTATAAAAATAAATCAACTGAAGATTTAAAGATAGAATTAACTAGAGATGTAAGTCTTGCCTCAATGTCATTAATCTTGTTAGCAAATGAAGCGGGCTTTGACACAATTACTATGTCAGGCTATGATTCTAAAAAGTTAAAAGACGCCTTAAATATTTCTGAAAGATATTTAGATGTTATGCTAATAGCGATTGGTAAAGGGACGAAGGCTGGTCACAAAACCGTAAGACACAATGTAAATGAGATAATTTATAAAAACGAAATAATATAGTGCTTTTTAGAGCCTAAATTAGATAGTCATGAAATAGGTTATCTTAAGAAAAACCACAAATAGACCAGGCGTTTTTGTGGAAAAAATGCCCAGGCTCAAGATTTATTGAGTGCCTGGGCCCTGTAATAACATTTTTCTTTCAATAATTGCAAGAAAATCAGTCAAAAATTACTTCTCCTGTTTTCTCTATCTTAATACGTGTAGGTTTATTTTCACCTGTTGCCATTTCAATTTTGAAAATCATTCAACACATCTTTAACTAGTGCAACATCATATTCTTCATAATTATCATCATCTAGTTCTAACCCGTTTATCAGAATCGTAGAAAGTGTTAGCTTCACAAACACTAGTCTTTTCATCTTCCCACAGAATTTCTAATTTTGACTTTGATGTCCTATTATCATAATTCATTGCCAACTTCGGTTTTTTTAAGGTGCAGTTGGACAATCCAATACTATTTTATCCCATTATAAATAGTTAAATAATGATCCGTTTTGGAATCAAAGTAATCATCAATTTTTTCCTAAGTCCACACTTTCTTTATTTTTTTTACCATATTACCTTTTCCGCTTATATTAGTTCCAAACGTTACATGGACAAAGGATATTGATATCTCTAACCAAAAATTTGTGCAGCAATAGCAAACAACTCTTTATTCCTATATGGCATTTTAATAGAATTCTTTATCATTATTGGAGGATTACTAACTTTAATAAATCCACTTTTCTCCAAGAACAACATTAACTCGTCATTACTGGATGGCACATCAATCCTTATCTTCCCTTGATGATTAATAACTAACCCATCGATTATTAAAGCGGCTGTTTGTGAATTTGGTGCTACAATAGGTCCTATTAATAGATTCTCTGGACCTAATATAGATAATCCAAATCCAATAATCTTCCCATTTTGATTTTTAACAACTAAACATTGTTTTGATTGATTTATCCTATTAAGAAGCAATTCCCCCCTCTTATCTCCAAATGCAGCAGAATCTAATTCAATAATTTTATGAATTTCTTCCTCTTTGTATCTTTCTAAAGTAATTTGAGGATGATTAAACAAATTAGTTGGAATATAATTATCACTTAAATATTTATGTACAGAATCAACCGTACTAAAACCCAATCTTTCATATAAAGGTTTTCCATCCTCGGTTGAAATTAACATGATTGAGGTATTTTGAGAAACACTGTCTATACACTTCTGAGTGGCCTTCTTGCCTAAGCCTAAGCCCCTATAATCTTCATTAACAATAACCATACCTATTGAAGCTAAATTAGTATCATAAGGTATAATTGCAGCACTAGAAACAATTTTCCCCACAGTATTTTTATGTCCGTATATTTTTCCAGATGCCATAACGGTTCTTACTTCATATTCATCATAATCCCAGCCAACTGATGTAGAAAGTTCTACTAAGCCTAAGACATCATATTTATCAAATTCCACTAATTTTAATTCTATTTTATTGTCAGTATACATGAAAAATCCCCCTACTTTATTTCTATTATTATCATAATTTACCATCTACCTTTATTCAATGAAACTACTCTATCGTTGCAGAAACAATACTTTTACATATAACTAAAAAGAAGCAACCTTTCGGCTACTTCATCATCTGACTCAAAATATTATTTCTAACTGGTAATGTACAAACTCTATTATGGTAAATAATCATTTTGGGGTACAATCATAAGTTATACCCCACAAACCTTGCTATATAAGCATTTCTAGGCTTACCTAAAAATACTGTGCTCATAAAGATAGTCATAGGAAAGGTCAACAAACAAGTATTCATGTTCGTTGATGGCGATTGAAAAGGTTCTTGTAATTTCTCCTGTTTCAATATCACGATAAAGCTCAGAGATTTCCCCACTTTGATCGTTTCGCATTTTAATGATCGTTTGTAAGAAGTATGGGCGCCAGCTCCAATTTTTGTTGATGGCACGTGGCTGCAACTCCCAATTTCCATCTATTCGCATGACGTTAGGCGTTAATTGGAAACCATCCTCATTACAAATGTATAGTCTAAAAGAATAGTTATCCAGTAATTCAGCTAAATGCTCTAATTGTGAGGCATTATCACTCGTTGGTTTCACACGGTGAACAATAGCCTCCAACTCTTCTCTTAATTTCTTTAGCTGCAAAAATTGCGCCTCTAGCATTTTCTTTTCAGACGTAATAAATTGCTGGCATTCTTTTTTAAATCGTTCCTTTAATACATCTTTATCGACAAGATTTCTAGCAGGGTTGGCTAAATAAGGACCTTGATAATAGCGTCCTCCGTTTTTCCAAGCAAATTGTAGCTGATAAACCGTTTCAATATCTTCGAATAAAAGATTGGCACCTATTTTATAAGCAAGACTGCCAATAGCAGAAATCATATCGGATTGAGCAGACCAAGAATCATAATTTAAATCACGTGTGTTGACTTTTAAAATATGGGGGGCCAATAATGCAATATGCTCTAAATGACTTTCAGCTCCGACCTCTTGGACAGCGATTTTTACCCCAAATGTCGTAAAATACCGCAGTGCATGGTGCAATTTATTAATATCGCCTAAAAATCGATGCTCAGATACGACAAACACGATTCTGTGTAAATCTTCTTCTCCAATATATTGTTGGATGATATTAAAATGACTCTCACCAAAATCCTGCATCAATAAATTAGGGTTACTTGGAATGTAAATATCAATATCAGATGCAATTTCATCAATTTGGGCGAGTGCTGCATGCAAAATTTTATGTTCCATATCTATTCGGTATTCTTCTGGAATGTCCTCATTATTGACAAAATCCTTTAAATTAATTTGCTGACCTTCAATTTGTAGATGTCCGGAAATTTCGTAGGCTATCACCGTATGCGCATCTGCGCTAAATATCGGCTGATAATACCCATGTATTTGATCTAAATTCGTTAACACTTCAATTGCGTCCATCTTCGAAACCTCCATTATGAATAACCTTTTATTTGTTATTCAAAAATAACAATATATAGTCTATAAATAGCTTAAAAAATGCTCTCTGACTGTATAATAAGTTGTTTATTGTAAAATCGCAACTTCACTTCTTAACATTTATAGCTTATCTAATAGAAATTTTCAGATCAACTTAGGTGTCATACTCATAATTTCCCATCATTTCCGACGACTTATTAACAGAAAAGGTTATTTTTTACGCCATCTTGTCATGTTATGCTTTTGTTCTCATGAACATGTTATTGGTTCATGGCTGTTCGCTCATTTTCCCTATTCATATTAATTTATGCTACGAGTGTCACTAGTGGTTGGGATAATAGATGATAATAATTCATAAAGTAGTCATTTACCCAGCATGGATGGACAATTTTATGAAAAAAGCAGTATTCCAAATGGTCAATTACGCCCCTGATGGAATACTGCTCGTCATTATTCAGACATGAAGAAATACCAAATGATTGCTATTACCATTAATGATAAGATAACAGCTATCGTTACACGAAGTGGTGATATAGGAGCATCTCCACCCACTCGACCCGTTTGCCCATTGACCATAAAGCGATAAATTTTCTCTTTATAACGGAAAGAGGATAACCAAATCGGTAACATTAAATATTTGTATGTAATATCATCATGATTGGTCGAAAAACGTAAATTCGATACTACATCCGCGCTATTTTCCCAACGAATTTTTGAAGTGATTTGCGCATGAAGATGATCATGGATATCCCTTTTGGCTTGATTCCAGCCATCCTGTAAGCCGATGCTATATCGTTCAGATAAAAAGCCAGATACATACTCTGGTTTATAAGCCTTATTGTTTAAAAGATTAAAAGGCTCGATTTTTCGCATCATATTCTGATCATAGCGAGTAGTTGCACTTATTAAATGATCGTCGATAAATTCCTGATAAAAGCCGCTTGTGGAATACCAATCTGTTTCCGTATGTGTTTTCCCATCTTTATCTGTAACGGTGCGATGTCGTCCATATCGGGCAGAATATCTGGAGCTTGTTTTCGTATCAAACGTCCAGTATGGAAGATAGACCCCTTTAAAGGCATCAGGCCTAGCACTATTTTTGGCGGCTTTCGGTGTAAACCATCTACCTTTTATCCACTTTTGAAAATGTTCCCCAGCTTGCTTATCCGTTACTTCAAAAGCACATACACCATTTGGTGCTAGTGTGTTTTCAGCACTCGCTTCCATGACCTGATGGGAACCACAGTAAGGACAACTGTCGGCCACTTGCAACGCATCGTATATCGTTTCCGCGGCACAGGCTTCACAGATGACTGTTTTTTTCTCTACACCCCAATTGAAATTGCCACGTTCCTCGGCTGTTAAAAAGTCCATTTCTCGAGCAACTTTTTCTTCCTCTTGCTCAGGAGTTGCAATTTCTGTCTCAAAGCCACAATATGGGCAAGCTAGCTTACCTGTGGCAGGATTAAATTCAATTGTTGCGCTGCATGATGGACATTCTGCATCAAAATCAAGCTTTACTTGTTTGACATTCTCAACTTCTTGCGTTGACATGAATCATCCTCTCCTTACTTCACGTCATTTTCATCAAACACATCGCCACATTCAGGGCAGAACTTAGGTGGATTTGCAGGGTCTACTGGTGTCCATCCACATTTATCACATGCGTATAATAACGCTCCTGTAGGTTTTTTTGTCCCACATTCACTGCAGAACTTCCCTTTATTCACCGCTCCACATGCACATGACCAACCTTCTTCAACCGGTTTTGCCGTCCCACAATTGGAACAGAACTTCCCAGTATTTTCATGACCACATGTACATGTCCATGAATTATCTTCTTTTGCTGATTGATTTTGCCTATCCGCTTGAGCCATTTGTGCTTGCTTATTTTGTTCATTCATTTGATAAAGCTGACTAGCATTAATACCACCTGCTTGTGCCGCCATGTTCATGCCCATAAATCCTGTCATTGCACCCGCCTCATTGTTGGCAGCTGCAATCATCGCTTCTGCCTGTGCCCCTGTTAAATGAGCCGCAGCCATTCCAGGGTCACGCATTACAGCACTGCGTTGAAGTTGCTTAATCATAGCCTCATCTTCTTCTGATGCTTTTAGTGTACTAATACCAAAAGACACAACAGCTAATCCGCGTGTTGCAAGCCATTTCTCCGATAATACTTTGTTAAGAGCCTCTGCTAATGCAGCAGTATGGGCAGGTATTTCACTATAGCGAACGCCGCTAGCAGAAATCTGTGCGAACGCCGGTTGTAGAGCTGTCATTAATTCTGACTTCAACTGGCTATCAATAGCAGCCCTTGTATATTCACGCTCTACATTGCCACAAACATTTGTATAGAATAGTAGTGGATCTATAATTTTATATGAATATTCGCCATGACAACGAATAGCAATATCAATATCTAAACCAATATTGCGATCAATCACACGGAAAGGGACAGGTGCAGGTGTTCCGTATTTATTCCCCACTATTTCTTTCTTATTAAAATAGTAAACTCGCTGATCTTTCGCAGGTTCTCCTCCAAATGTAAAACGTTTGCCAATTTGCTTAAAGGTCTCCATAATCCCCTGAGACAGGTCTGAGCCATACATGATTGAAGGTTCAGTTGACGTATCATAAACATACTCGCCTGATTCCGAAGAAAACTCTACGACTTTCCCCTGCTCAACGACCATCATACACTGCCCTTCGTTTATCGCAATAATAGAACCATTACTAATTATATTGTCATTCCCTTTATTGGACCCTCGTTTGGACGTGCGCTTCACACCTTTTGTCACAAGCACATCCGCCGATAATGCCTCACAATAGAAATATTCACGCCATTGATCCTCTAAAACGCCAGATAACGCGCCAATTCCCGCTTTTAATAAACCCATTTGATTTCCCACCTTCACATTGATATTTAGCTTATTTTATCATCTATAAACAATATGTAATACGCATAATCAGACAAATTGTTTCACTTTTCTTTATTCGCACATAAAAAAACGAGCAGCTCCTATGAGAACTGTCTCGTTTTCTTTTAAGAGAATGCCGCAATTGCTACAAGTACCCAAGCGATAATAAATAACATTCCACCTATGGGCGTAATCGCGCCTAGTTTTTTCACACCTGTCACGGCAAGGACATACAGGCTACCAGAAAAGAAAACAATCCCAGTAAACATTAGATATACCGCCCATGAAAGCAGACTAGAACTTCCTAGAAGCGTCTCATTTGAAAGAATACCTAAGCCGATAATCCCTAATGCATGGTACATCTGATATTGAACTGCTGTTTCCCAAATAGCTGCATAATGGGGCGATGCAAACTTATCCTTTAAAGCATGTGCCCCAAATGCACCTAAAATAACACCAAGGCAGGCCAAAATCGCACCTAACGCTAAAAACATTTCCATTTAGGCTCTCTCCTATTTTGCCACAACGGCAATTTCTTTATATTTTGCATCCCAAGCAGGATCCACCTTACTTAAAGATACCGGACGCAATGTATCCTTACGTGCTAAAATATGTACAGACTGTGCAGTGGCCGCCACTGTACCATCCTCATGTAAAATTTCATAGCCATAGGTTGTTCGTAAGCGGTCATGCTTTTCTACCCAAGTACGAACCGTTGCCACCTGTCCGTAGTGCATCGCAGCCTTATAGGAAATCGATAAATCCATAACCGGTGATACATAACCATCTTCTTCTAACGCCGCATACTTAAAGCCCACATCACTTACAAGCTGCGTACGCCCAATCTCCATCCAAATGATATAGTTGGCATGGTAGACAACGCCCATTTGGTCTGTCTCTGCATATCGAATCTCAATCTGTTTTTCACTCACAAACATTTTCTTCACCTCGTCCTACATTATAGCGTAAAAGTATTGGTTTGGTGGGGTTTTTGCTCTATTGATTAGAAAAAGTTAATAAATTCATTTTTACAAAAATTAGAAATTAGAATCAGAAAAATATTTGGTAATAAATGTTAGTTTCCGTTTTCACCCGTTGTACCCCACTCAATTGGGGTACACTGGGGTACAAAAATTTAAAAATAAAAGATACTGGGCAGGTGCTGGAAATCAAAAATGATACCTATTTTTTAAACGAGAAAAATTTGATGTAAATGATTAAAACCAGGCACTCATCCAAGCGCCTGGTTATTAGTTTATTGCTTCTGGAATTTTACCAAAATTAAATCCTTTAAAGGATACAATTCGTAGTGACCCAGTATTTGTTTTCTCCAAATATTGAACTTTGCAATACAACCTTGGCTCTATCCACATCACTAAAATACTCGTCTATCTTTTCTACTTTTACTAATCTTATTTTGTCTTTTACCATTAATCTTTTTGAATCATAATAATCATGTGTTATGTCCTTTAATAACTTATTGAGGATCGGTAAAAAAACTTTACTCATTTTCAAATTTTCAATTACAGAGAAGTCACGTTGCAATGATTGAACTGCCATTTCCAGTATTAAAAATTTATGAAATAGTCGCCGTTGTTCAGGATTCAACATACAACTCCATCCTCTCAATAAGAACGATTGTTTGTATTTTGGCAAGTATTAATTTGTGGAAATAAAAAAGCCCTGGCCCTCAATTAATAATATTGAGCCTAAGGCTTTATGTATAATCAAATTATGAACACCAGTCATTTCTTTATAAACTCAAAGACTATTTACCTCGGATTTTAAACTGTTTACGAATTCATTAATTTGTTCCATTTTTACTATTAGACATAGTGCAGGACCACATGCTGTTGCAACCAGATGATTTTTATCACCTGCATCTAATACAAAAATTAATTTATAACGAGACTCCCTTTCTCTCTCATTATCAGGAACCTGAAGAAAACCGTATTCAGGAATGTGATAAATACACAACCCTGGATCTTGAGGCTCTAGCATACTTAGATGTGTATTATCAAGTATTTCTGAAAATAGCAGTTTATTTCTTGAAAATGCTGATATTACTGTCCTTAATTCATATGGTCTTGAAGATCAAAATATTGCATTACTAAAATATTTTTATGATATTAATTATCCATCGGTAACTTTAAATGCCTTTGCTGTTTCACAGAATGTAACTAACAATGATAACATTCAACCCCGTTTAGCAAATGTATTAATTAGAGTATTGATTAAAGATGCACTTAAAAAGAAAATGGGTGATAAAATAAAAAAAGAGATTGGTAAGGAAGTAAAAGATAAAATTGAGGATAAATGGATAGCTGCAGCTGAAAAAGAAATTGATAAACATGGCTATTCTAAATTCGTAGGACCAGAAGGTTCTGGGGCAAATGGAATTAGACAAGGCGACCATGTTTTTGAAATTTACGGAAAAAATGGTAATTCTATCATGAGAGGACATGTAGGCCTTGAACAAAATAAAACTGTAACCAACTGGCACTACCACCTTAAATATGATGGTTTTGAATATCATCATGAACAAACACTTTTAAGACATACTAGCTTACCTGCGTGGGGGACTCCGATTAAGTGAATGAACATGAAGAAGTTTTTATATTAAGCTATGGGTGTGATTTAGATCATAGTAATATTGATTATTTAGTAAAAGAACGGCTGTTACCTTTTTCTCATTGGACTAATAAGAAACGACCTAAGGAAACAGATATTTGTGTTAGATATGAGGTATTTGATATTAACCCAAAGAAACACAAACAGCTCTATTACGGCCACAAATTTAATATTAATAAAATGAGATTAGAGGCTTTCATGTATTCACTCTCTAAACTTAAAGGAAATCATGTTTATGTTCACCCTAAGGTTAGAGGGCATGTTAATGTTTATATTGATGACCTAGAGTATACTGGCCGAGTATACCAAACATTAGTGAATGACCAAAAATTAATTTTTATAGACGAGGAATCTGAAAATAATTTTACTTTAAGAGAAAAGTTGCCAAAACTACAAAAAGATTTACACTGTCTAAAGATGCAAAGTAATATAACTTTCGAAGAGAGAGATCTGTTAGTTACTAATTGGATAAATCGCATAATTAACGAAATTAATTAAAAAAGCAATAAAATTGTTCAAAGTCTAAACTTTAAAAGTTTACTGTAAATTGGACACATTAAGCCCAGGCTCAAAATTGAGTACCTGGGCTTTACAATTATTTTACTTCATACAATTTTGTTATCTTGCTTTCGTTGTTATAAACGATCTTCAATCCTAGCAAATCTGCAAGCTCACGTACTTGTACATGCGTCCTACCATTTGTAATCACAGCAGGGTTAGTCTTAGCATCATTAAGCATTACTTTTGCTTCTTGTGTCTCTTTTACTTCCTCTAAACCGTTCTTTATATGTAGTTTGAATTGTTCCTCTGTAATCTCCATACTCGCTAAATACAAATATGGATCTCTATGTGTCGTGCCTTTTAAATTGTCCGTAATCCAGCGGCGATACGATGAAATCCAGTTTTGCTTCCTCCAATTCAGGTGGATAGCGTTTAGAAATCTCTTCTTCCAGTTTCTATGGAAGTGTTTTAGTTTCATAGGTTTTGATTGCTTCTGTCACACGAGTGTCTGCAAAGGACTGTAAATAGCTCTTACCTTCCGCATTTTCGTTCAGGAAAGTTTGAACCGATTTAAGTGTCAATGTAGACTCTTGACCGTTTATGTCATCTCCTGATGGTGGGTTTTCCGTTGGGGGAGTTCCTTCGCCACCGTCTGCAAGCATTTGAATATCTAAAGGTAATAAAGTTTTAAGATTGAATAGATTGCGTGCCATGTTTTCCTCCTTGACCAATTTAGTTACTCTCATGAATCCCTAAACTGTTGGAAAGTTTATTTGTTCTCGTTCTTTATAGCGTCTGCGAGAATAAAGACAAAATAAAAAACCACTCAAAATGAATGGCTTTTGTAGAATTTTTTTACCCCCAAAAACTATATGAAGTTAACTTATATATCAAAAATATCACTTCTTTGATATTCTACCTTAAGGACTTTACCAATTTGATTTTCTATTTTTATACTTAACCAACTGTTGATTAAATTTCTCAAATTGAAATCAAGCTCCTTTAGATCTATAGGATTTTTATTATAAACTTTTTCAGATTCTCCGTGACGCGAGAATATACCAGTCACCTCTGTTCCATCAGAACTTGCTGTAGTGTTTGCATAGTGAGTAAAATCTCCTAAGATAAAATAATCCAAAAAAGGCAAAATCTCTTTTGATAAGGTAGTACGAATTTTTTTATATTCCTTTGCATTTCTCTGAATACTTAAATCAGCAAGAATAATTTCATAGATTTTATAGGCATTTACTAAAAGATATAAATTGTCTCTGTGATACAGATATAATAGGCCAATTACTCTTCTAACTTTTTGATTATGTTTAACCATAGTTAAACAGTTAGCTAGGTATGAGTTGCTTTCCAAATCCGCTATTTGTATATTTTCGAACGGATTTACAATCTGCTCATATTCGATAAGACTTCTGCCATATACCTCTTTTCCCCTACGTAAAGCAGTATATGAATCATCAAAATTAGTCAAATAATTATCCGCTTGCAGTAAGTAATCACCCGTTAAAAGTAAACACCCATTTATTAAACGAACAAAAGACAGTGCCTTGTAGTATGCTTTTTCATAATCTTCTTCTGGCAAGTCACTAAAATGAGGCGATATTAAATAGTATGTTTCATGTTCACTATTGTCTGTAAGATACATTATATCTATATCACTCGAGAACCTTTGTCTTGCTAAACTATATGTTTTATTGTTGTTTGTTAACCCCAGATGCCACATACAACCCTCTCCTTTATTGTTACATTAATGCTATATAAATTTTAGCATAAATACCCAATAATAAAATCACTTCCAAAAAAATTAACCACGAAGAAAGGATGTAGTTTAATAAACTCTTATGATGAAAATCAACATTGAATCTAAAGCATCTGGTGTAATCGTTAGTGTTCTTTCTTTTAACATAGGTTGCCCCTCCTAAGTTGTGGTATAATGACTTATCTGACTAGCCTAGAAGGGCATAAACCAATTCGAGCTGTAGCGTCTGCAAACGCTGCAGCTTTTTTATATTTTCCATCTTAATCATATATCTAGATAATTAACTAATTTTTACACAAATTTAAATTTCTTCATCTTATTTACACGCATTTATTTTAAAAATACACCAACAATAGTTGGCGTAACACCTAATCACATAGCAAAGGAGAATAAAAAATGAAAGATTTACTTGCTTCTGTTTTATCTGAGAAAAATAAGCTTAAGGGTCAAAATCATCGTTCGAGTGGGAATTTTAATACCCTATTAATTCCTTCTCTTGAAACTGAGTCATTCACATGGGAAGTTCAAGATGCAGATGGGAATGCTTTAAATGACATTACTTTTGATGTAATGCAGGATCTTTGTGCCGATATCGACCCTGTCCTTTTTAAGGGTTTAAAAAATGGTTCATCAACAGCAGGTTATGAAAGTGAAAACTCACTTTATATAGCTAACCCTACTGGAGCTTCAGAACAATTTTTAGTTAGCGTTTACGCAAATTTCAATTAATAAAATTGTGAAATGGAGGATTATAAAATGGAAAAAAAATTAATTGCTCGAGTAAAATCGCAAGATGTTCCACTTACTGGCCAAAAAAATCGATCAAGTGGGAATTTTAGTACTTTAGTACTTCCTGAAAACACCAAGTCACTTAAATGGGAAATTGAAGATGGTGACGATTATACTTTTAATGTAATGCAAGATGTTTGTGCTGGTACAGATCCTGTAATTTATAGCAATGTAATGAGTGGAAATAGAACTGAAGTAAATTCTCAAACATCACTTTATATCGCTAATCCGGATGGACCTAATGGCACTTTCTTAGTTAATGTATATGCAATAATTTAAGTCATTTTAACACCTCTACTTCTATAACAAAGCTATACTTTTTCCATGCTAAACCTACCTCGATTACCGAAATACAGTACGGTCTATTCGAGGTAGCTTTATCTTTCAACTAACCACTTTCCTCTTCCCTAGCAACCCACCAGCTCTTCACCCAATATTCCCTGCCATTTCAAGTAGCAGATGTATCGACTCTCTATTTTTGGTGCCATTCTATCGTCACCTCAGCTCTAGGCTGCTCCGAATAAAACCTACGAACATTTAATTTCAACGATTTGTGCGTCATCATGCCAGATGATTTTACTCATCCCATCCTTTTTGTCCTTAATCAGGTTATCCGCTTCGGGTTTCGTTGTAGGTCGTAATTCACCTCTAGCTATTAGAGCTCTTTTGGGTCCTGTATGGTATTTCTTCGGTGGCATTAGATCAATTAAGCTTGTAGTTTAATCGGCCCTGTAATCAATTCAGACGGCTTATTTTGCCATGCTACGAGCTTTACAAAGTCCTTACTCTTTGGTGAGTCATGTGTGACAACATTTTTACCACTTCTACTAAATCGAGGTCGTTCTTGCGGTTGTATGACTCCTGGTATTTCAAATGTGAGTACGTTCATGTTTGCCCTCCTATTCCACACAAACCATATTGGCTTGAACACATCGGAACTTCCTCCATCAGTTTCAAAAGGTCGCATTGTACTCCGCCATAAGTCGTTTTGACCATTCAACTACATCATGGATTCCATGTCCTCTGTCATCACTTGAAAGAAAGTTGCAAATCCACGCTTAGGTGCTTTTGAAACAATCTCTCCCCAGCAGCCACCCTCTCAATTTCTTCAGGGAATCGTCTAGCAATTTCGTACAGTTCTTCTTTTTTACTATTGATACATGGCATACAACCAACTCGCCCCATACCTTGTTTTTACAGTGGATTTGGCTCAATACCGTGCTTATCATGCTGCTAAAAAACGTCATATACATCCCAATTGAGTATTGGCCGATAGATTGTGTAACCTTCTGGCGTTTCCTCTGTCTCATCCATTTTAGAGATCGTCTCAAACTTTCATTCGCCCTAATTCCTTGCCAACTTATTACTTTGTCGCCAGCCTCAAAGATTGGTACATATATTTGGTCAAACATCGGTCTAACTTTTAGTTCAACTGTACAAAACCTTGCCATTGTTGAAGGGAAACGACCTTTCCACATACATAAAAATGGATTACCTGTTGGATGCAGTACTTCTAACGCTTGCTTGATAATCTTTTCTGATACAACTTCTTTTCACCATTGGCTATAGTCAGGCTTAATTCTTGTAACAGGCCCTAGCTCTTTTTCAAGATAATCAATATATTTATAGGTTTCAGGATGTTAATGTCCCACATCCGAAAACACTACTTTAAGGTTTGGTGTATCTCTTTCGAGTGCCCGGAGCCTCTAAAATCAAAACTGAATCTTAACTGTGGAAGGGTTAAGATGGAGGGGAATTCCCAGACCGAAGTTAATAATCGTTGGCAAGAGAAGAATAAGGAGGGAGCAAAATACATTAGTGCACGATCAAGCGCGCGCAGCTTTATAAAAAATTATGCTTTAGAAGAAGATTTAGATGAGATTATGGAATTGATTTTAGAACGAAAACAAGTATTATTAGAAATGAAAATAGACCAAGACGGCATGTAGCTGTCTTGGTTTTTGTTGTTCTGTAGCCGCATTTACAATTCTTTTCTATACTATTCAAAACTAATTTCAAATACAAAAAAGAGCACCAATTTGGCACTCTATAGACTCGTAAATCTTCTTTCGTTATGGGAGAGATTGTAATAATTTGAATTAAATAAGTTTGCATTAGGTTCTTTAGTGACTTCAAAAGATATATATTTTTGCCCACCATTCTTTTCATAAGCAAAAATTAAATACTTTTCTATGACAGTACTTGTTTTTTCTTTTTCTAGTCCTCCAATTATAGCACCTAACGAACCAAAAATATTATCCCCCGCTATAGCTCTTCCAGCATTACTTACCCAGCTTTTTTGAATCTCAACATCTGTTTTTATTAGAATATCGGTAACTTTATTTATATCTAACTCGATTGTGTCTTGACCCCTCTCAAAAATGACCTTATCTGTGCATCTGTAAACAAAGGTTTCAGCACCTTCAGCAATTGGTAAACCAGCTGTATGTTTTACTTTAATACATAAATCTGCATTGAATAGTTGTTGTCGAGCTCTTGAACCAAGTACTTTACTCTCTGCATCGAATTGTTCTCTCTTTCTATTAGCTTCTCTTTCTTTGCGTGCTTTTATAGCTTTAGCACTATATTTTCTTCTATAAAGTTGAATTAAAAATCCCTCAAATAGAGCAACTAGTACTAATAAAATAGCTAAAATTATAAAGTCCGCAGCTGTATTTCCTTGGGTGTTTAAAAATATACTAGACAAACCATACACGAAATATATTCCAACCAACGAAATGATTATTAGGTGAATAACTCTTTGCATCTAATCCCTCCTCATACACAAATATACATAATTTGGGGAGAATTCACCAGAGCTGTAATAATAGTTATCATAGCTAGTTTTATTACTTTGATATTTCAGCCGACGGAAATTGGACAATGACATTTGAATAAGTAGATAAATTGTCGTTATCTTCTAAAAAGATAGAGTTAACATATGTTCATTAAAAATGCCCAGGCTCAAATTTATGAGTACCTGGGCTTTGATAATGATGATTTTCAATCCTGCCAATTACCATTTCTCATTATTTTTAAAATTTTTCAAATGGATGTACTCATCATTTTTCATTTTCTGCCAACTACTAATAGCATTCAAAATCAGCATAAAAATTACAAATAAAATAGAACCCACCATGTAATGACCTAAGAAAAAAATTACAAACGCCGCAACCAATAACGATATCATCAATAATATCGCTAAAATATGTATTTTATTATTCTTTTCTTCATTCATACACTCAACCTCCTATTAAATATCTTTTCTGTTATTTCAATACTTTATTATGGTTTATTTTACCACATTGATAAATTTCGCATATAATTTTTCTTACTTAAATACAAAACAAATTTGATTACTTTAAAATAATAACGATACTTATCAAACTTTATTTTGCACTAAATTGCTTTCTCGAATCCTCTAAGCTTATGAATGGTACTGTTACACTCGGACTCGGCGGCTTTTTGATTTACTAGAATTACTTAATCTCTTAAAAAAATGGGCTGGCGTTGTATGGGATGCTTCGAACAAGTTTGTTCAGCACTGGCCGCTCGTAAGTATGTCTTTCCCTAATAGTTAGGTTTTTTATAAATACCAAGAGAGGAAACATTTTTCTGTCTCCAACCTCCCCTCCAGTTTACAAGAAGAAAAGATTTTAAATACCTAATGTGTAACGAATGTAACATTTATACATCTATTACATTTGTACATGAACAAATTATAGTGTAGTCATGAATGCTATAATATTTGTATATCAGCAAACTGATGTTAAAAGCACTGAATGAATTTTCAAAAACCTCCAATTTTTAACTATATAAGGTATAATAACGTATAAAAAATACTAAATTAAACCTATTTCAAAGTGTTTAATTTAAAATATTTTGTAATTAAGGAGAATTATTGATGAAAATCCAAACCAATAATACATTAAATTATTTGAAAACTGAGGTAAATAAAAATATAAAAAATGAAAGCCTCTTAGATTTATTTGGAATTAAAAACAAAGATGAAGACGAAAATGAAAAAAATATCAAACCTAAATTCGAAACCAGATATGAAGATGGATATATACGTACATATCTTGTGAAATCGAATGGACAAAAATTAGTTAGAGTACTTGTTAAGGAGGTAAAACAAACCAAAGAAAACATGAAAGAGTCTATAGATATAGAGGATATGTTGATACAAGAGCTTGAAAAGGTATCTAATCCCCAAAAATATGAACAGAATACTTCTATTTTTGAAAAGGAAAAAAATATCTCTAAATATAAAACAGGTATTTGAGGACGAATAATATATACCATGATTAGTATTTATTATTAATTTGCGTGAAGGTTATAACTGATACCTAAATATAAATCTTATTAATTGCCACACTCTTTAATTGTGGCAATTAATTCGTAGGAGCCAAGGCCCCAATTCATGCAATCATCTTAACGATGCATGCTTAATACGTTTAATGCTTGTTGCTGATAGAGCCATGTGTAGCCCTATCCATCGCTGGGACTTGCCGTCTAACATCCAGTTCAACACTTGGACCTCTCTATCACCAGCAACTCCTTCGTTTAAATTTTGAACCTCAAAAAGCTTCTTTTCATACTCAGTAACACGTTTCCTATTTTTCGAACGTCTAATTGCATCCTGCATAATTGGATCGCCTACGCCGATTGCTGCCTTTGGTAGTGTTCTTTCTTTTAGCATAGGTTTGCCTTCAAACTGAGCTATCATGACTTATCTGACAAGCCATCAAAGGGCATAAACCAATTCGAGCAGAAGCGTGAACACGCTACAGCCTTTCTATATGGGCACCCTTATACCCAATTGTTGTTAAATAGTCTTTTCAAGAAAGCCAATGAGTTATATGAGCAAATTATTGAATCGGCAAAGGCGCTTTCGGTTTAGATTTCTTCGATTTTTACTAATATGAATGGTTCTCCCCCTCATTATTTGTTCATCTGTATGCTGTATCGTCTGTAACCCGATTGTGAGCTGTCACCTTTATGTAACGCAATACATAGAATACGGTTGTGGTAATTCATCACTATGTAAGTAAAGAGGTTATTGATTGAAATGACCAAAAATAATTCACTTTGGGTGATGGCCTATCTGCTGTTGCAGCAGGTTTAGCATCAAATGCTTTAAAAAAAACAAATAACCAAAATCCTCAAATCCAGTGATCAATCTAAGGTAGTAAAGGCTCTTCAAAAGCAAATAGACTATTTAATAAATGAATTAATGCAAGTTAAAAAGTCGATTACTAGAGCTTCTCCTAAACCTTAAAAGGTGACATTAAAATATAAAAAAGGAGGGTAAACCTTTGCAATACACTGTACAACCAACTTCAAACAATAGATTAATTCTCGACCTTAATAAAGCCATTAACGGCGAATATAATGCTATTCGATATTATGAACAATTGGCAAAGCTTGCTCCAAATGAGGAAGTTAAAAATCGTATACTAGAAATACAAAAAGATGAAATAAGACATTACCAAGGTTTTGTTTATACCTATACTTACCTTACAGCTCAACAACCAACTCTACAAATAAGCGAAACATTGCCACAGAACTTTAAGAATGGTATTTTAACGGCATTTAAAGATGAACAAGAAGCCGTGGAATTTTATCATCGTGTTGCTAGAGAATATAATATTCCTTATATTAGTAATCAATTCAGTTCCAATGCTTCAGATGAACAGAATCACGCAGTTTGGTTTTTATTCTTTATTAACCAATATTGATAATGAAATATTACCGGCTAAATGGTCGGTTTTTTTATTGATTATCAGGAATTACTTACAACCGCCAATCAAGATAGTGTATAACTCAACTAGTTGTTTTTACCCCATATTACACCTCGATAAAAATGGTTATTATTATTTCAAAAGTTAAAATTATACATATATAAGCACCCTTTTATAGGAATTAATGATAAAATATAAAGTGTTAAATTATCATAATTGGAGTGGTGTTTCAATGGAAAAATTCCGTGTAAGAAAATGGGTTAAATTGCACCCTCAAAAAGAGATACTAATCACAAGTGAGCACTACAAAACATTTGGGGATATTGGATTCATAAAAATAATAATTATTGCTACATATAAAGGAAAAACCTTATCTTTTGCCCCTCAACTTTTTGAAATTATGCCTTCACTTCCTTCTGTAGATACTGACACACTTTCTAAAATAGTAAAGGACTACACACAATTAGTAAGAGAACAGTATTTAAATAATAAAAAAAAGCCATCTCATTATTTTTAATACAAACCAGTTAGTATCAAAAAATTAAAGGACACTCAATATGAGCGTCCCTTGAATAATTTATTTCTTTGTCATGCTCAATGAAGTAGCTTTCCACGAATCACCAGAAACGAATGTAACTGCACCTAAACCATTTACGTATGATGCCATTGCTACAATACTGTTTGAACATGCCTTATCTAATTTCAAAACCACTCTATCAAGAGTGGTTTTTAGTCATCCTCATAATATTTGGGTTAATGTCTAAATACGCATTAATGCACCATCTGGTTTTGGTAATTCTTGAGCTGATATCTGATTCATTTTACAAAAATGTTTGAAAAATTGTTGTGCCAGCTCCCGTTCATTTGAATCACTTTTCAACGAAACTATATCAAGCAAAATTTGTGCCATCCACAAATTTTCAAAATAACGATATTTACCTGTTTTCCATATTATTTTTTCAGGGGATTTTTCGTTTATATAATATTTCCAGAAAAGTAACTGATTCGATTCTTGTTCTGTAAGCTGAATTCTGTATAAGGAATGAGCTGGAATGTATCCATCTTCACAAATTTTACCAACAAAATCTTCTTTCACCATATAGACACCTAAAATACGTCTGTCTTTTTCAGGCATTTTGGGATCTATTGCTGTTAAGACGACAGCACTATTTGGGTGCAATCGGCTCGGCTTGTTTGGCTTTCCTATGTTATTACCACTTTTCAATATTCCTGAAAAAACTTTCCACTCTGAAAAAGCACTATTCTGTTCATTTGTGTCACACCAAAAAACCATTTGAGAGGATGGATGTAGTTTATGGTTTTTCATAAGTTTTTCATGTTCCAAGCGAAGTGCCAATTTTTTTCGTTGTTGTTTTTTTTCCTCCTCCTTTTTTAGTTCCTCTTCTTTTCGTTCTTTTTCCTTTTTTTGTATAATTTCTTCAAGTAATTTAGCATCACTTTTATCATGTAATATTAGATGGTTTCCAAATACATCCGGATAAACAAACTTTTTATTTTCCGATGCGAAATGGATTTCAATACTAGAATCGTTATGCTTCACTATACTACCTATACCAAAACGCTTGTGTGTAACTTTCTTATTGATTAGATTCATTATTTTAGTCCTCCTTAAGGAATAAAAAACTTAATTACAATTAGATAGTAAATTAATAAATTTATTTTCAACTAACTTCCTTAAAAGCTCACATAATTGTTTTGATTTTTTCTTTGGCTTATAAAAGGATATTAAAAAAACGTACCCAAACTCTATCAGCAAAAAGGACTTCAGAATTCAAAAATACGATTTTAAAAATAATTGTAACATTATTATAACATTTTTTTAGTAATTCCACAAATTTATTATTGACAACTCATTTTATCATAGGTTAAAATGAAAAATTATTCTCTGAAATAGTTTAGATTTTATCTATAACTGAAGAACTGTTAGTCAGAAAAAGCCCCGGCTCAAAATTAATTGAGTACCTGGGCTTTTAAAATTTCATCGTATACCTTTAGTAATTCACTATTTGAAAGCCACCAAAATATCTCGCTGAAATCAGGTGTATCTCTATCGCAATATTTTTAAAGCTTTTATCCGTTCGTGTCAAACATACTTCATGAGTCAAAAATAAATCTGATATTTGCATTATTAATGATATTAAATACTCTTCCATAAATTTGATGACTTATTTTATTTATATATACAATTCATGTCAAATTTCCTAAAATGGTAAATAGAAGATAGATAAATCGAGGTGGAATGTATGAATAATTGTCCTAATTGTTTAGCCAATACTCCTTTTAAAAAAGTATATCGAGATGGTTTAGTATTTGTGAAATGTGAGTATTGTAATACAATTTTTGAAGATAAAACAACAACGAAAAAAACGAGAGAAGTGTCAGAGAGAATACGTAACGAAATTCAAAATGATGTGCAAAATGAAAAATCTTCAGGTAAGGTTTTCGTAATTGTAATTGGACTTATGATCCTGATTTTCATTATAGATACTTTATCTAAATTAAATTAAATGATAGCAATTTGAAAAAGAATAAAAACCCAGATACACAAGTACCTGGGTTTTCTTTAAGGAACTATATGGATCAATTTTCCCATGGTGGGTATTGTACATGAAGCTCATTTTTCATAATAAATTGCATGTAGATCATCATTTATCGCTTCTGAATTTTGTGCAAGTTCTTCATCCGTCATATAACGGTAAATTTTTTCTATTTCAAAACTTGGAAATCTATACGTTTCCAATTAGGGTCTTTTTCGTCTTTTTCATTAGGTTTTCTTACAAATTCAATACATCTTTCTTCACAAGCTCCAAATACAATAAAATTTTTTTGTGCTTGCCTTAAGGATGGAATATTAGCTCCTCCTATACAATCAGGGTCAGAAAATTGAATTCCATCATCTTCCCAAAAACAAATTTCACAAATATCATAAGTTCCGGGTGGTTCTTCGCCTAATGTTCTATATCCACAACAAGGACAAGTATATTTCATATAATTTCTCCAATACTTTTATAAGTAAATAACATCATACTTCTTTTTACTTGGCCTACCCAAATACATTTTTTCACCAAATGGACTTTTGTTCTACTGATACAAGCCCTCTCAATCTTCTAAATATGAAATGGGATATGGAGAGTAAACTACTGTATCTCCATCTTCCTCGCTTTAAAATTATGATAAAATCTGCCCCATTACTAGTTCTCTAGAATTACATTATAGCTTATTTTCTCGGCTTTTTTAAGCCTACTCGTATAATGATTTACTAGGAAGTTATACAGCCTAATGGTTAAATTTATATTTTATACATAATACACAACAAATAACCAGTAACTCATTTGAGCTTCTGGTCTTTACTTTGCTATCTGTATTCGTTTCTTCATCTGCGCCTTTAGCAAACTTTTCCTCAAAAATAATCACTTGATTCTCACCAGCTGTGACAACAATAATTTTTTATTCTCAATTTGTCTCTATACAATTCATACTAAGTTTCCTAAAATAGTAATTAGAAGAAGAGATTGAGAGATGTATGTCGTTGAATAACTGTCCTAATAGTTTAGCCAGTAATGTTTAAGAACGTTTATAAAGAGGGTTTAGTGTTAATAAAATGAGAATATTGTCATACGATTGTTGAAGACACAACCCGAAAGAAGTGACAAAGGTAAGGAGAAGGATTTATGAAAAATTGCCCTAACTGTTTAGCTACAAATTCATATAAAAAATCTCACAAAGAATATAAAGATATATATGTATGTGAATATTGTGGTGCCGTTTCAGAAGATTATACGATTATAGAAAAAGAAACTCATTTTGAATATAATCACCCAGAAATAGTCAGAGAGTCAGCAAATAGAACTTATTATTATAGAGAGGTCACTCCACCAAAATGGCCTAAAAAAATCGCTTTAATTTTGATTAGTATAATTGGATTATTGATAGTTGGCCAATCGATAGAAATGATCTTCTCAGAGGAGGAAAAACCGACAAAACAAATTTCAACCATAACGCCTGAAATGTTTCGAAAGCTCAAAATTGGTATGAGTGAAGAAACCGTAAAAGAAATCGTAGGATACGGAGCTTTGCACACAGATGAAAATAAACTTAATTATAAAGGAAAGAACGGTGTAGAAGAAAATTCTATGGTAAGTTTAGAATTTAATAATGGCAAGCTAGAAGCTATTTATGAATTCGGATTGATTACAAAAAGGAAATATTAATATGATTATCCAGCAAATCATTTTTTACAATACATTATAGACCACGACGGTATTTAGCTGTCTTGGTCTTATACAGATCTACTTGCATGAAGATGTCTAATCACAATTATAAGCTATTATCTAACCCATATACTCATTTTAGAGAATATGGGTTACTTGTTTTTAAAAAAAATCAACGTTTTGTGCATCAAGTGTCAATCCGATTATTTTAGTTTTTGTTTACAACGTACATCATCTAAACTATATTTTATTAACTCATATCATTTTTCAGGATAGAGTACATAAATAAATCATCAAACTTACCACAAGTATATTCATAATGTCTTAACAAACCTTCTTTTATAAAGCCCTGTCTTTCTACTAGTTTTTGCGAAGATACATTTGCTGGTTCAATCAAAGCCTGTATTCTTTCTAATTGGAGATTTTGAAAGCCATACTTAACAACTGCTTCTAGAGCTTCACTTGCAATCCCTTGCCCCCAGTAAATTTTGCTTAATTCATATCCGACCTCAGCTCGATAATGTTTTGTAAGCATATTGAGAAAACCACAACTACCTATAACCGTGCCAGTATCTCTCATTGTTATTCCCCATCTTATTCCTGAAGCTTCTACATATATTGATTTATACCACCCAATTTCTTCTTCTACATCTTTTATGTTTTGACAAGGTGATATCCCCATAAATTTAACAACATCTTTATCCGATAAATATTTAAATACATCATTAGTATCTTCTGTAGTTATTTCTCTTAAAATTAATCTTTTTGTTTCAAGTATAGGGAAATTCCTTTCCATTTAACTTTCATCCTCTCTAATATGAAACAATAATTTCTTTCGTTTTTACAGTAGTATTTAGGCTTTGGTCTTTAATCTATAAGTAGTAGTGAATTTTATCTTCCGTATTTTTTAAACTCGGGAGTTTCCATTAATCCTTGAAAAAATTCATCTTTTGCTTCTCTATATTCATCCATGGATTTACCTTCATACCCCTTCTTTAAATTATCATATTCTTCGCGATAATTTTTATTTGCCAATAAGACTTCTCTAAATTTCCATAGAAAATCAAAATCAGCATCAATAACAGTTAATTGCACCCCTAAAGGTGGACTAGTTGTATCATCTTTAAATGCTCTAAAAGTATCAGTTTTAATACTCTCCTCATTTATTTCATATAAATTTGAAAGAAGTTCCACAGCTTTCGCAAATTCATTAGCATAAACGCGTACCTGTATGTCTAGATCACCCTTAGTTATACTATTTGGAATTGCTGTGCTACCGACGTGCTGTATATCTACATCAGGTAAAAGCATTTTTATTTTATTTTTTTGTATCAAGAAAATTCTCTCAGCATTTTTATTAAATAGTTTACTATCATAAAAATTTACTTTTTCCATAATAATCCCCATTCTGTAATTGTTGTGCTTCGCTTATATATAAAGTTAACTCCAAAACACCTTTGGGGTTTAAACATTCTTTAATTAACTTTAACCTTCAAAAGAGGGAGGCTACGTTGAGGAAATACAGTAGATGGCGTAGAACCTATATTTTTTGCCCCCATTTTTAAATAAAAACCTTCTGCGTTGGGATCGCTATCTATTGTAAATTCGCTTAATTCTAACTCCTTAGCTTTATTTAATAAATGATTCCATATTATTTTCCCAAGCCCCTTACCAATATAGTCGGGGTCTAAGAATAGTGCATCTAATTTTTGTTCATTAATGGCAAAACTATAAAATGCAATTACTTTGTTATCATTTTCAATTAAATAAACGGTATTTTTTTCTAAATAGTCTTTTGTTACAGTTAAAGCATCTTTATCTTTACATTGTTGAATAAAATCTTCTGTATATCCCCAGTAAGCTTTTGATTTATAGGCTAAATTGCTTAATATAGTACTATCTGCAATCTGAGCTCTTCGAAAGAACATATAATTACCTCCTATTAATGTTTTTCTATAATGGCTATGGCTGATTGTTTTAAATGTCTTTTTTCCTAATTAGTACTGTTTCTTTTGGATCTCCATTCCTCTTCAATTCCCTCAATTCGCTGAAAAACAAGCTGATAAATCAAATGAAAATCCTGTATTCTTTTTTTAGCTATCAGGTAGTCATCCAAATGGTCTTCTTGAATTTCTGCCTCTCCTGGCCAGTTTTCTAATATATTTTCAGTACCTAATAAAAATTGCTTCATTTTCGCCAAAAGTGTTTCAGCCATAACTAGGCTATTATCCTCCGCTATATAGTAATAATCTTTTCGATCACTTATTTTCGACTTTTTCACAGATAACCCACTTGCTTCTAAATCACGAATTCGGATGCTGACTGCAGCTTTTGTGACTTCTAATTGATTGGCCATTTCTTGTAAACTTAAAGGTTTAGATGAAAACAATAAAAGAGTAAAAAGTCGTGCAGCTAATAAATTTCCTCCGTCCGCACTTAGTTTCACTAATTCATAACTAAATTGGTCTTGTAATTTTTGTAAAACCAACATTTTATCCCCTTTCGTTAATGTAGTTGTTAACGTTATTAACAATAATGTAATTATATATCGTTGTCAACTTATTCTCTTACTTAATTAGGCATCCCCCTCTCCATAGAACACTATTTTTATTTTTGTAAGCGATGATTTGTAAAAATAAAAAAAGCCCTGTACCAATTAAGGTTACACGGGCTAAATTTATAAATCGATGGCGACTTCCAAATGATATTGATGATTGTGTGAGTATTGGATTAAAGCATTTTAAGAGATTACCATACTGTATGGGTACCCTAGAGGTGATACATAAGGTCTTTCGCCTAGATTGACACTTGTTCACTATTTCCGTTAACACACAAGCAACATTATAAGCTGATTCAACCATTTCCACTGTTAGCATTATAGTTTAGACAGCTATTTTTTAGAAGGAATAGCTGTTTTTTTCTTTCTCTCATATAACAGAACGTCCTTAGTCATTTGTAGTATCTCTAGAAAAATACTTGGCATCAATTTGATTAATAAGTGAAGAAGTTAATTCGGAATAATTCCTCATTTTTATTATTTCTTCTTTTGTTGGTTCTGGACTACGTTTAATAAAAGCTACCCATTCTTTCTCTATTTCACTAACATTCTTCCCGTATACTTCCTCTATTTTATTTGCTACATTTTTTTCGTTGTATATCTTTTCAAACTTTTCTAATCCATAAGTTTCAATTAAGTAATTAATAAATGAAGCTGAATGAATATAGCTCATCCTCATTAGGGTGAACCTTGTTTCACTTGTAATATCTGGTCGAAAATAAGAATCGTCTTGAGTCGGGTCTATTAAATTACTAATAGGTAATAATGTATTTGAATCGATAAAAGACTTCACAAACTGATTGGTATATGAGCTTTTTCCATACTTATCTTCCATGTAAGTAGCAAACCCTTCTTGCGTAAAATAGCCATTACTTGCATCAAAATTGTTGCCATAGCCTAGTATAGAATGTGTCAATTCATGAACAAGTGGATAGAAATTTGATTTAACACCATATAAATAGATTTCCGACCTCAGGCCCCAAGATAAGTCATTACCTGCATTAAGATATACTTTTATTCTCTCGGATGGAACATAATCCGTTTGAATTGAGTTTTGAATATCATGATAGGCAATTAGAAGTTCATCTTTTAATGATTCTACTTTGCTTTGTGAAATCTCGATATTTTTAATAATCTCAAAGGTTATTTTTCCATCTGGTGTCACCACGATATTATCATCATTTTTTTCTTGTTCTTTTGGAATGACTGCCTCCTGAGTACAGGCAGTTAGTAAGAGGACTAAAATAAGATAGCAGCTTCTCAACTTAAACATTTTTACCCCCTGGAAAAAATAGTATTACCCATTTATACGAACTGAAAATACAGAAGTTTCAATTATTGGCATTTATTCGAACTTTAATATAAGGCAACTAGATTAATTACACTTGAGTTTCATTTTTACAAAGAATAAAATACAAAAATGCCCAGGCTCTCATATGATGAGTACCTGAGCTTTGTCTTTTACTATAAAATTTCAAGATGGAGCATCGTTATTCTCATAGCTCAATCTAATTGGGCTATGAGAAAATAGTTGAAATCACTCGATTTCATACTCATCATGATTGTTTATAAGTGTATACGATGAGTTGTTAAGAAATAATAGGCTTTGCAAAAACAGGATTTCTTGTCTTTTTAAACCACTGGTAAAATAGTATATAGACCAGTGCAATTTCAATTAAATCTCCACCGTAGTACATAATCATAGCACCTTGCTCTGCTTGTTCAGTAGCTACATGATTAGGGGGATACGCATAAATATGTTTGGACAATATCGAATGAGCTGCTAAAGCTATCAATAAAACGATTGAACGAAAAACATAAGATAATCGATGTGGCGTTGGATCAATATAGATAAATGCACTAGTAAACAAATAACCTGCTAGAAAAATATGCATGTGAATCAGTATATATAAAATCGAGCTTTCGTGCATCATGCTAAAAAGCGGCGTAGTATAGAGAAGCCATAAACCACCTACATTCAGAATCGTTGCTATGATCGGGTTGGACACAAATTTAAAGTAAGAGTTACGGAGTATTCGTGAAATAAAACGGGCCTTTTTCACAGGAATAGTTCTTAAGAATAAGGTAATAGGTGCCGATAATGCTATAAGTAGTGGTGCTAGCATTCCAAGCAATAAATGACCCACCATATGGGCTGAAAAATTAACATGTGCAAGCTCTGCTAATGGACCCATTAGTGTTAATATGGCACATACATGTCCAAGAATCCCACATAATGTACGAATATAAGGCCACTGTTTTTTATGTTGATTTGAGAGCTTGACTGCCACGATATAAGAAATCAAAGAAATGAAAAATGGGATAACTACTATTAGCTGTACAATGACAGAAAGATTTTGGATGTGAGTTTCATGTGAATGCAAAGATGGTACCTCCTTATTGATTAGTTTTAAATAATAAGGCCATACCAATAATAATTAAAATAGCCGCTAGCACATTCCAAACTATATCATAGGGGACAATATCGACATCATATCGTATTTGATGTAGCCTCATGAATTTATGTTGAATGATACCATCGTATAGTTGAAATGTTCCTGAACCTAGAAAAATACCTCCAAGCCACCTTTTTAACCAAAACCCATGTTTTCGATGAAGATCTGCCAGTAAAAAAGCAGAGCCAATTGTGGCGAAAAAGCTAAAGGCATGAAACAATCCATCAGAGACTAATCCAATATTAGCCGTAGATTTATCATAGAAATGATGCCAATGTAATAATTGATGAAAAATTACTTCGTCTATAAATGCTACTGCACCAAAGCCAAATAATATGCCGGTCCACATATTACGTTTCCCATACTGAAAACGATTTTCGTGTGTATGATGGTTAACCTCATTCATTTTTGATATATCCAACCCATTCACCTCCTAGATTTTTATTAGTTTAACCATGAAACAAAAGAATCTAAACCATTTTATGTAATCAACTCCTTTGTTTATGGTGTGTAGAAAACCACCAAAAGGATTTGCATGCATGTGCAAGAGCAAAGCATCTTTAGGTTATTTTTTTCTTAGCTGCATTCTATCGCAACAGACATTTACCTACATAGTGTCTAAAAATATTGGATTCATCCCTTAACTCACCACTTACTGTTGCTTCGCGGTGAAACTTAGTTTGTCCTTTAAAAGACATCTCCAATAGCCCTTACAAGCTTAATCAGTTGGATATTTTGGAATAATATCAATTAGTACGAAAATAGACAAATTTAAATATTTTATTAGAATTTATAGCTTTTTTTAATAGAAATTAGCTTTTTAAAATAACAATTTCCACTAAACCAGGTCTTTATATCTACATTTTTATAAAAATGTTTTTTTGCAAAATAAAACTATTGTATTATTTATCCGTAGTTTGAATAATTATTAATCTATTGCTATCATACTAGTCGCAATACAAATTCAAATTAAGGAGACGATGGATGATGAACACTAAATTCTCAAAATTAAGCAAAAAAGGACTGAGTGCTGCCCTATTAGCAGCCGGAATCATAGGGATTTCGACAGCTCCAAATGCATATGCTCATGGATTTGTTGAAAAACCAGCTAGCCGAGCAGCGTTATGTACTCAAAATTATGGAGCACTTAACTTAATGTGTGG